>JACQAP010000029.1 GCA_016194905.1 Betaproteobacteria bacterium | reverse complement strand
ACCGATTCGACCCGGACGCATCGAGCCACACGCGATCAAACGAAGACCGAAAAACCACGCGCTGCTGACAGTACCTCGACAGGTTGCGCGCGCCGCGATCATCCGTGCACGTCGGGCTTATGCTTAAGGTAGTGCCATGAAACTCAGGCCGGGCTACTTCGGCAGGTTTTCGCCGATAACCATCTCGATCGCCGCACGCGTCGCGTCTACCAGGAAAGGCTTGCTGCTTTGGGCGATCGCCGTGTCGGGATCCTTCAGTCCGTGACCGGTCAACGTGCATACGATCGTCGACCCCTCTCCTATCACGCTTCGTTCGAGATCCTTCAGCAAACCGGCAATCGAAATGGCGGACGCCGGCTCGCAAAAAATTCCCTCGGTAGCCGCGAGCAGCTTCTGCGCCCGTAGTATTTCCTCGTCGCTGCACTCGTTGAACCAGCCGCCGGATTCATTCTTGGCCGCCCAGGCCAGCTTCCACGAAACTGGATGGCCGATGCGGATGGCCGTCGCGACCGTTTCAGGCTGATCGACCATTGCTCCGCGCAGGAAAGGCGCCGCACCGGAAGCCTGATAGCCGACCATGATCGGCCGTTTGGTAGCGAGGCCGCCGGTTTGGTACGGGGCGGATACTTTAAGGTCCGGAGAGCTTTCCGTCTTCAGGCCCACCGCTTCGGTGTAGCCGATCCAGTGTGCCGAAACATTGCCTGCGTTGCCGACCGGCAGGACATGATAGTCAGGGCATTCGCCCAGAGCCTCCAGGACTTCGAAAGCAATGGTTTTCTGTCCCTGCAGGCGATAAGGATTGATCGAATTGACGATATTGAGCGGCAAGGTTCGGGCGACTTCCTGCACGAGGCGCATGCCATCATCGAAGTTGCCGCGTATCTGGATGACCACCGATCCGTGCATCATCGCCTGGGACAGTTTTCCCAGCGCGATCTGGCCTTCCGGGATCAGCACGAAACAGGCAATCCCGGCACGTGCCGCATAGGCTGCCGCCGCAGCCGAGGTGTTGCCGGTGGAGGCGCAAATGATTGCGCGGGCGCCGGCCTCGACGGCCTTGGTGACCGCCATGGTCATACCGCGATCCTTGAAGGAGCCGGTCGGATTCAGCCCTTCGAACTTTGCCAGAATACGCACGTTCTTCTTGATCTTTTTCGGCAGATTGACGAGCTCGATCAGCGGCGTATTGCCTTCGTTGAGACTGATTACGGGGGTATTCGTGCTGACCGGGAGGCGGTCGCGGTAACGATTGATGAGGCCGGTATAGTGATTGGTCATGTTCGTTCTAGTTTCGTCCAAGTTCTTCGAGACGGATTCGCGTAACCTTGCCGGATATCACCGGCAGGGATTCGATGCGTTTGATCGCATCATTGATGTTCTTTTCCAGGGTCAGGTGGGTGAGCATGATGATGTCCACCTGCTCTTCGCCTTCGCCGGGTTCTTTTTGCACCATTGCGTCGATCGAAATCGATTGATCCGCAAGAATGCGCGTAATGTCTGCCAGGACACCGGGCCGGTCGAGTACGCTCAG
The DNA here is from genome assembly GCA_016194905.1 of Betaproteobacteria bacterium. Taxonomy (NCBI): domain Bacteria; kingdom Pseudomonadati; phylum Pseudomonadota; class Betaproteobacteria; species Betaproteobacteria bacterium. The sequence continues at coordinate 190,554 of JACQAP010000029.1, read as the reverse complement.
GCGCAGGTAATACGACGTTTCCACTTCCTCCATCGAAAGGATCGGCAGATCCGACATCCGGTCGGGCTGAAATGCGAGATGGGGCACTCGTTGTTCGGGGTCCGCAGTGTGCATTCTGGTAACGTCCACAAGATCCGCGACGACTGCTGACGCGGTAGGCTCGGCTCCCGCACCGGCACCATAGTAGAGCGTGGCACCGACCGCGTCGCCTTCGACCAGGATTGCATTCATGACGCCTTCGACGTTGGCGATCAGCCTCTTGGACGGAATCAGTGTCGGATGAACACGCAACTCGATGCCATTGGCAGTGCGCCGCGTGATTCCCAGCAGCTTGATGCGATAGCCGAGTTCTTCCGCGTAGCGAATATCCTCCTTTGTCAGCTTGGAGATGCCTTCGGTGTAGACCTTGTCGAACTGCATCGGAATGCCGAAGGCAATCGCCGCCATGATGGTGAGCTTGTGAGCGGCATCCACGCCTTCGATGTCGAAGGTCGGGTCGGATTCCGCATAACCCAGCTTTTGTGCTTGCGCGAGAACTTGGTCGAAACTCGAGCCCTTCTCCCGCATCTCGGAAAGAATGAAGTTGGACGTGCCGTTGATGATGCCGGCGATCCATTCGATCCGGTTGGCGGTCAATCCTTCGCGCAATGCCTTGATGATCGGCACTCCGCCTGCCACTGCAGCCTCGAACGCAACCATTACGCCCTTCTTCTGCGCAGCAAGGAAGATTTCGTTGCCGTGGATCGCCAGCAATGCCTTGTTTGCAGTCACCACGTGCTTGCCGTTTTCAATAGCCGCCAGGATCAGATCTTTCGCAATCTTGGTGCCGCCGATCAGTTCCACCACGATATCGATATCGGGCCGGCTCACCAGCGCGAAGGCGTCGTCGGTAATTTCGGCGCTATTGCCCACCAGTTTCCGTGCCCTCGCGAGATCCTTGTCGGCAACCGCCTTGATCAGGATGCCGCGGCCGGCCCGACGGCTGATCTCCTCCTGATTGCGGCGCAGGACCGAAAAAGTGCCTCCTCCCACGGTACCGATACCCAGCAGGCCCACATGAATGGGTTTCATCGAAACTCTTTTCTGAATGAAAACGCCGTGATGAAGAAGCCTTCTCTGAAGTAGAACCGGTGCGCACGGGTGCGATGCGTGCCGGACTCGAGATCGAATCCGGAACAACCCCGATTGCGGGCGACTTTCTCCAGATACGCAATGAGGGTTCGTCCGGCTCCGGTGGAACGTTCAGCCTCGTCAGTTACCAGATCGTCTATGTATAAACGGCGCCCGGCGTGGGTATTTTCGAACTCGCGGAAGACCGCGACACCGACGACTCGATCGGCACGAACTGCCAGGCACATTTCGCCACCGTCGCGAAAGACATGGCGCATCTTTGCCGGATAATCGACCGGCAATTGCGGACGCAACTGCCGGTGCACGCGTTCTGCCGCGGATAACCACTGTGGCTCCGCCACTTCCCTCCCCGCGCCCGTGACTTGCACGATGCGCAACGTCCCTTCCGACATGTTCGCCCTCCGCATAAAAATATCGGGCGCTTCGCGCCCGATCGAGGTGTTTATGAAAGTCGGTCAACCCGCTGCCCGGAGCGGCGCGGTGGTGCCCAACAGCCCGTCTTTGCGCAACATCTCCTTGATGCCGCGTATCGCCTGACGCGTTCGCGCCTCGTTCTCGATCAGGGCGAACCGCACGTACGAATCTCCGTATTCACCAAATCCGATTCCTGGTGAAACGGCGACTTTCGCGTCCGACAATATCTTCTTGGCAAATTCGAGCGAACCCATTTTTTTGTAGGGATCCGGGATCTCCGCCCATATATACATCGAGGCCTTCGGAATCTGCACCATCCAGCCGGCCTCATGCAGGCCCCTGACAAGCACGTCGCGCCGCTTCTGATACTTTTCACAGATTTCGCGGACGCAGTCCTGCGGTCCTTCAAGCGCGGCGATCGACGCCACCTGGATCGGCGTAAATGTACCGTAGTCGTGATAACTCTTTATTCGCGCAAGTGCAGAAACCAGTTCCTTGTTGCCGACCATGAAACCAACACGCCAGCCCGCCATGTTATAACTCTTGCTCATGGTGAAAAATTCCACGGCAACTTCGCGCGCGCCAGGCACCTGCATGATCGATGGCGCCTTCCAGCCATCGAAGCAGATATCCGCATAAGCCAAGTCATGCACCACCAGGATTCCATGTTCCTTCGCCAACGCCACCACACGCTCGAAGAAATCGAGATCCACGCATTGTGCAGTCGGATTGCTGGGAAAGCCGAGGATCATCATCTTCGGCTTCGGAATCGATTCACGAATTGCCCGTTGCAGTTCCTGGATAAAATCGACGCCTGGAGTCATGCGCACGGAACGGATATCCGCACCGGCGATAACGGCCCCGTAGATATGGATCGGATAACTGGGATTGGGCACCAGAACGGTGTCGCCGTGGTCAAGTGTGGCGAGCATCAGATGGGCGAGGCCTTCTTTTGAACCGATGGTCACGATCGCCTCGCTGTCCGGATCGAGGACAACATCAAAACGTGATTGATACCAGTTGCAGATCGCGCGACGGAGCCGGGGTATGCCCTTCGACATCGAGTAACCGTGCGTATCGTTGCGTTGCGCAGCTTCCAAGAGTTTGTTGACGATGTGCTTGGGCGTCACCCCATCCGGGTTGCCCATGCTCATGTCTATAATGTCTTCTCCCCGGCGGCGTGCTTCTGCCTTCAACTCCCCGGTGATATTGAAAACATAGGGCGGCAGGCGTTTGATACGGGAAAACTCGCTCATGATTGACGGTTTAGTTCTATCGGTAAACGTAACCGACTGTTCATTCAGTAGAAAGTCGTAATCCTACCGGATCGCAAGCAGCGCAGCAAAGACCTCTTTACGCTTGAAACTTCATCTTTCACAGAATTCGCGACGGAATGCCATCACCGCCTACGGCCAGGGATATGTGGCGGTCAATGGCGTTCGCCATGAAACCAGCCTGATCGTAATGCCCGACAGGATCGCAGAAGACTGGAAAGTGCAGAATTTTGAATCACTGGTTCAGGACAACATTGAAGCCTTGGCCGCATTGAAGCCGGAGCTCGTATTGCTGGGGACCGGTGATGTTCTGTGCTTTCCGGATCCGCGGCTGCTGGTAAACCTTACACACGCTGGTATTGGCGCCGAAGTCATGGACACACGGGCGGCCTGCCGTACTTACAACATCCTTGCCGAAGAGGGCCGCAACGTGGCCGCTGCGTTGATCATTCCGGAGCGCAGCTGATTACCGACGGCTTCGGGCGCGGATTGCGAATTCGGCGACATTCACTCAGACCGGGATGGTCAAAGATTCTCCGGCATGCGTCGGTTTCCACTGATGGCGAATGATCTGAATCGCGAGGAAAAAATTGTGCGGCCGATTTGCTAGAGCGAATTGATCACCGAGCAAATGACTGCCGTAAAATCGGTCTTCGACACGAATCCGTCCAACGCCAGCGAATGAGCAAGTTCGCGATACTCCCTGCCATTATTAAGCGTAAGAATCACGATCTTGATCGTCTCGTCGGCAGCCTTGATGCGTCGCCCTGCCTCGATACCGTTGATGCCGCCCATGGCCAGATCCATGAGAATCACTTCCGGGCGCAGCCGCAACGCCATTTCGACAGCGGCCTCCCCGGAATCCGCCTGCCCAATGACGTGTACGCCACACACTTCCGTTACAAACTGCTCCGCAGCCATCCGGAAAGATGCGCTATCGTCGACCAACATGACCTTCACCAAGTTAGATTCTCCTAACTCTCATCGGGTTAGGCTCAAGTCTGATTTCCGGCTTCAAGTGGAAAACTCAGCGGAGCCCATGCCCTAACTATCGCGGAAGGGCGTATTCCAGGGTATCGGGCGCTACGGAACTCGGATTTCGAAAAACCTCAGGAATAAGCCACTGGTCGGCAAACCGGTGGTCAAAGAGGTCGGACTGCAGGCGAGATTATTAATGATGTAAAGAATTAGACAATCTACCTATATTACTAATTTTAAATATTAATTATTAACACTTATCAATCCATTGCGGATCGAAAATCGCACCAGCCCGGCTACATCATGAATGTCCAAGCGTTCCATTATCTGAGCACGATGGGTCTCGATAGTCTTGATGCTTAAGCCCAGATCGTAAGCAATCTGCTTGGTTGTCCGGCCACTTGAGATAGCCTTGAGAATTTCCCGCTGCCTCGGGCTAAGCGCTTCCAGTCCGGTTTCCGCTCCCAGCGGTCGGACATAGGATTGGACCACCTGGCTGGAAACCTTGGGGCTTAAATAGGTCTCTCCGTTGGTCACGGCTTGTAGCGCGAACTCCAATTCCAGCGGCGCGGCATCTTTCAAGACATAGCCGGCGGCACCGGCTCTCAGTGCTTGAGACACAAAATCCTGCGTATCGTGCATGGAAAGGATAACTACGCGCACCAGCGGATTGTCGCGGGCGATGATGGCGGCGGCTTCGATTCCGTTCAGTTCCTTCATGGCGATATCCATCAGGACGACATCGGGATTCAGCGAGGCCACCAGGTCGACCGCCTGCTGGCCGTTCGTAGCTTCTGCCACGACTTCTACGCCCTGCATTCCCGACAGCAATGACTTCAGACCCGATCTCATCAGATTATGGTCATCCGCCAGTACGATTCTGATCGGCTTCATGATCCCCTGTCCGCGGGCGTTTGTTTAAGACCGGAATCCGGCATGCGTTTGTGTCACTGTGCCCGGCACTGATACGGCCAATACTGCTCCATTCTTCGCACCAAGGTCAGATTCCGCACAACTCCCTGACATGCGCGGCGACACTGCGTGCCAGCGCTTGGAGGTTATATCCTCCTTCGAGCGTCGACACGATGCGACCATCGGCGTTCCTGGCCGCCACATTCATGATCTGTTTCGTCACCCATGCGTAGTCGGTTTCGACCAGACCCAATGACGCCATATCATCGTCTCGGTGAGCATCGAAGCCAGCGGAAACAAATACGATCTGAGGTTCGAATTCATCCAACGCCGGGAGCCAGGCCTCCTCCACAGCTTTACGGAACTGCGTGCCGCCGCTGTAGGCCGCAAGCGGAATATTGACCATGCGCTCCGAACGCCCCTCCGTCCCACTGTACGGGTAAAACGGATGCTGGAATGTCGACACCATCATCACACGGGGATCTCCGTCGAAGATATCCTCTGTACCATTGCCATGATGCACGTCGAAATCCACGACTGCGACACGCTGAAGGCCGTGCGCTTCGAGCGCATGGGCCGCGCCCACGGCGACATTGTTGAAAAAGCAGAACCCCATTGCACGCCGGCGGCAGGCATGATGACCCGGCGGTCGCACGTTGCAAAATGCGTTTTCGGCCTGGCCGCCGATCACCATGTCCGTGGCCCTGACAACCGCCCCTGCCGCATGCAGCGCGGCGGACAGCGAATGCGGATTCATCGCGGTATCCGGATCCAGTTGGACGAGCCCTCTCTGTGGGGATGCGCTCGCTATCGAGTCGATATAGCCAGCGTCATGCACCCGCAACAGCTGCTCTCTCGATGCCTTCGGCGCGATCTCGGTGAAGAGATGCTGGATCAGTCCGGTTGCGAGCAGATGATCTTCAATCGCCGTCAAGCGGTCGGGTGATTCCGGGTGGTGCACCCCCATGTCGTGCAATACGCAATCGGGATGATGAATGAAAGCCGTTGCCATAACTCTGCAGTGAAATCGCCGCTCCTCTTCTCGATGCATCTTATGCACGACGGCTGAGAATGTCCACGGTTTGCAAATCGGGGTACTTCGGCTAACCTTCAGCGATGACAAATCCCTATCCTTCGGAGCTGGTGCAGGCCTTGACCTTGCGCGATGGCACGCGTGTGATTGTGCGCCCTATTCGTCCAGAGGACCGACAAATAGAGAGGGAATTCGTACAAAAACTTTCGGATGAGTCGAAATACTTTCGATTCATGAGCGCGCTGCGCGAGCTGAACGAGGCGATGCTGAGCCGCTTCACGCAAATCGACTACGACAGGGAGATGGCGTTGATCGCAGTGGTTTGTGAAAACGGACTGGAAACCGAAATCGGGGTTGCACGCTATGTTGTCAATGCGGACAGGACCAGCTGCGAGTTCGCAGTTGCGGTCGCGGACGCGTGGCAGCACCGCGGTGTAGGTTCGATACTCATTCTCAGCCTTGTCGAAGTCGCCCGCGCTCGCGGGCTGCAGATCATGGAAGGAATTGTCATGGCCGGAAATCACAAGATGCTGGGACTGATGGATGCGCTTGGATTCAGCATTCGATCGGAACCGGGGGATGCTTCCGTGAAGCACGTGTCGAAGCAACTGGAAGCTTCTCCGAATGCTTCGATTCGCACGGCGAACGTCATCCCGGCTGCTGTAAACTAACAACAAGCTATGTGTCGGGTCCGTATGTTTTTGTTGCGGATTGCCGCGTTTCCCTTCCACGTTTCCTGATATCGCATGTCCAATACGCTTTCTCCCGTCGTAGCGCAGGTAGGCCGGATCATCCTCGGTAAAGAACACCAGATCCGCCTGACCATCGCCTGTCTGCTTGCGCGCGGGCATCTGCTGATCGAGGATTTACCCGGCGTGGGCAAGACCACGCTGGCTCACGCGCTGGCCAGGACGCTTGGCCTGGACTTCCAGCGCATCCAGTTTACGAGTGACTTGCTGCCTGCCGACATTCTGGGCGTGTCGGTGTTCGACCGCGAAAGCTCGGCGTTCAAATTTCATCCCGGCCCGGTATTTTCACAGGTAATTCTCGCCGACGAAGTGAACCGCGCGACACCGAAAGCACAGAGCGCGCTGCTGGAGGCGATGGAAGAACACCAGGTGACCACCGAAGGCCAGACCCGTCCGTTGCCGGAGCCCTTCTTCGTCATTGCCACGCAGAATCCCTCGCATCAGATCGGCACTTTTCCGTTGCCCGAATCACAACTGGACCGTTTCCTAATGCGCATCCATCTGGGCTATCCGGATGCCGCCGCGGAACGTGCCCTGCTCGAAGGCCGCGAACGCCGCGACATGATTTCCGACCTGACACCGGCACTCGCGACGCCCGATCTGCTCGACCTGCAGTCGCGGGTCCGGAAAATATTCACGGCACCGGCATTGCTCGACTATGTGCAAGCACTTATCCGATATACGAGGCAATCCTCCGATTTCGTCAACGGACTCTCGCCGCGTGCAGGACTCGCGGTGCTCAATGCTGCGCGCGCCTGGGCGTTCATGGATGATCGCAACGAGGTCATTCCCGAAGACGTACAAGCCGTATTGCCGAGCGTGGCGGGCCATCGGCTGTATCCGGTGACCGGCTATCCTTCGCTCGGCAGCGGCCAACTTGCCGAACGCCTGATCGCGGAAGTTCCAATCCCTTAAGTGTGAGGAGTGCGGCGTGAGCAACGACGCGGGCCGGAATGCATCGATCCAGTTTTCATCGACATCCAGCTTCCCGTCTGTCGCGTCGCCGTCGCTGCGTGAACGCATAGGCGATTGGATTTTCCCGCCGAAGGGACCGGAGATCGGTCCGGTCGTGCTCGGTCAGCGCCGTGTTTACATTCTTCCCACCGGCGGCGGGTTGATGTTCGGCGTCACCCTGCTGCTCATGCTCATCGGCTCCATCAATTACAACCTCAGCCTGGGCTACGTGCTGGTTTTCCTGCTCGCCGGCAACGGCATGGTTTCAATGCTGCATACATGGCGCAATCTTGCGCGAATCGCCTTGCGACCCGGTAGGACGAGTCCGGTATTTACCGGCGAACTCGCCGGATTTCGCGTACAGGTCGAAAACCCCGGTTCTTTGCCCAGAACAAGCCTTGCCGTCCAGCTTTCCGGCCAGCAGCCGGAATACTTCGATGCAGCCGCTGGGGGTTCTCAAGAAGTCGTGGCAAAAACACCTGCCGCGATGCGCGGGCTCCTGTATCCCGGCCGCTTCCGGATTTTCACGACCTATCCGCTCGGTCTGTTTTACGCGTGGGCCATCGTGGATCTTGATATGCACTGTCTGATCTACCCGAAACCCGAGCCCGGCAATATCTCGTTACCCCCGGCGCAGGCGGCCAGCGGGGAAGGCTCCGCAGCCGGTGCCGGTGAGGAAGACTTTGCCGGCCTGCGCACTTTTCGCCCGGGTGATTCGCCGCGGCGCATTGCATGGAAGGCGTTTGCCCGCAGCGAAGTCTTTTTGTCCAAGCAATTTTCCGGCAGTGCGGCCGTGGATCTCTGGCTGGACTTTGACGACATACCGAATGCCCTCGGGTTGGAAGCGAAGCTGTCGAGGCTGGCCAGATGGGTGATCGAATCAGAGGCCGCCGGACTGCGATACGGGTTGCGCTTGCCCGGGAGCGAATACGATCCGGATTCGGGTGCGCTGCACCGCGACCGCTGCCTTCAGGCCCTGGCATTGTTCAAATAATGACCGCGCGCGATCTGAGTCTCAGCAATCTGACCGCGATCCTGACCTCGCTGGCGATGGTCATCGCGCCGCACGCCGTGCATCTGCCCACGTGGATACCGGCGCTGGTGGCCGTCGTACTGCTGGCCCGTTTCTATGTCGGATGGCGGCATCGAAAGCTGCCAAACAAATGGTTGCTTATTGCGGCTGCACTGGTTTGCACGGCAGGCATTGCGCTTTCCTATCGCACGCTGTACGGGCGCGATGTCGGCGTGGCAATGCTGACGGTCATGATGGCCCTGAAAGTCATGGAGATGACCAGACCGCGCGACACGATGGTGGTCGCCCTTTTGGCCTATTTCCTGGTTGTTACCAATTTCTTCTACTCGCAGTCGATCCCAACCGCGTTCTATATGTTGTTGGTCGTCTGGACAATCACGGCGACGATGGTCGGCCTGCAGCATCAGGCGAGCCGGCCGAAGCTGGTTTCGGTGCTGCGCCATGCGGCAACGATGATTCTGCAAGGCTTCCCCATCATGCTTGCACTCTTCCTGCTGTTTCCGCGAGTGCAAGGTCCGCTCTGGGGCCTGCCGCAGATCAACTATTCGGCCAAGAGCGGGCTGTCCGAGAGCATGGCGCCGGGAGATGTAAGTTCGCTGAGTCTGTCCGATGCGGTGGCATTCAGGGTCCTGTTCGAGAATCAACCGCAGAAGCCCTCGCAATTTTACTGGCGCGGCCCCGTTTTGTGGAATTACGATGGCCGCACGTGGCGAGCGGGTCTGAACCTGACCGCACCGGGACCGCAAGTCGAGGCCCTCGGACCGTCGTTGCGATACACCGTCACGATGGAGTCACATGACAGGTATTGGATGTTCGCCATCGACCTGCCGCTGGTCGTGCCGCAGGGCGCCTACCTCACCACCGACTATCAGTTGCTGTCGCGACGCATCGTGCGCGAGCGACTGCGCTACGACATGCAGTCTTCGCCGCAGTATCGCATCGGTGTCGACGAATCGCCCGGCACCTTGCGTCTCGCTCGGCGCCTGCCGCCTGACGCTTCCCCCCGCGCGCGCGCCCTGGTTGCGCAATGGCGCGCGCAAGGCGGTAGCGATCGCGATATCGTGTCCCGTGCGCTGGGTTTGTTTCGCGAACAGCCTTTTAGCTATACCCTCGATCCGCCGAAACTCGACGCAGACCCCGTCGATCAGTTCCTCTTCGAGACTCGCAGCGGATTCTGCGAGCACTACGCGTCAGCATTCACTTTCCTCATGCGCGCGGCGGGCATCCCGGCACGCGTGGTAACCGGATACCTTGGTGGCGAAGTCAATCCTGTGGATAGTTATGTCGTTGTGCGCCAGTCGGATGCACACGCGTGGTCGGAGGTCTGGTTGCCCGGCGAAGGCTGGGTCAGGGTAGATCCGACTGCGGCAGTTTCCCCTTTGCGCATAGAGCGTGGATTGGCGGCGGCGGTGCCGGAATTCGATCGACCGCTGCTGGCGCGCGGCAGCTTCGACTGGCTGAAGCAGGCTCGATACGCCTGGGATGCCGTGGCAAACAGCTGGAACCAATGGGTGCTGGGTTATAACCCGGATCGCCAGGTGCGTTTTCTGGCGCAGTTCGGCTTGGCCGAGGTCACCTGGCAGAACATGGTGATTATTCTCACCGCCGTCAGCGGCATCATCATCCTGGCATTGGCATTGGTGCTGCTGTTCAGAATCAACGCACAGCGTCTCGATGCCGTACAACGCGCTTATCTCTCCTATTGCGATGCGATGGCCAAACGCGGCGCTGCACGCAAGCCCAGCGAGGGGCCGCGGGATTTTGCCGCCAGGGTATCGATGCAATTTCCCGACTTCAGGGAAACTGCGCAGAAGATAAGCGCTCTTTACGTTTCGTTGCGCTATGGGGGGGACGACAATCGCGGCAAACTGCAGGCTCTGCGCGACGCCATACGGACGCTGAGTTGAGAGCCTGATATTCCTGGACTCTCGTAGCTCCGCTACAACAGCGTCTCGCGGGATATGCCGCTGCGGCGCAGGATTTTGCGCAGGCTTGTCAGCGCTTCGATCTGGATCTGCCGGACCCTCTCCCTGGTAAGGTCCAAGCTTTGCGCCAGTTGCTCCAGCGTATGGATTTCCAGGCCGTTCAGTCCGTAGCGGCGCTCGATCACGCTGCGCTGGCGCTCGTTAAGCTGGTTCAGCCATTCGTGCACGTGACGCTCGCTCTCGATATTCTCCAGCCTGATGTCCGGAGGCAGCGTGTTTTCGTCCGCAATGGATTCGCCTACAGATAACATCGGATCGATATCCAGCGGTGCATCCAGCGAGGTCATGCGTTCGTTCAACGACAGCAACCGTCGCACCCGATCCACCGGCAAGTCGACCAGATGCGAAACGTCGTCAGCCGTTGGGTCGCGTTCGGAGTGCGTCTCCAGATGGCGCATTGCACGCAACACCATGTTCAGTTCCTTGATCACGTGCACCGGCAGGCGAATCGTGCGGGACTGGCACATGATGGCGCGCTCGATGCTCTGACGGATCCACCAGGTTGCATAGGTCGAAAAACGGAACCCGCGTTCGGGATCGAACTTTTCCAGTGCGTGGATCAATCCCAGATTGCCTTCCTCGATCAAGTCCAAAAGCTGCAGGCCACGGCCGTTGTAATGCTTGGCAATGTTCACGACCAGCCGCAGATTGTGTTTGATCATCTTTTGCCGCGCGATGAAATCTCCCTCCCTGACCCGTCGCGCGTGTCTGACCTCCTCTTCCACAGTCAGCAATTCGTTTTGGCCAATATCGTTGAAGTAGAGCTGAGTGACGTCGCTTAGGATATCGGGACCGAAATAGTCCTCGATTGCCGCATCGTCCGTCGATGCGGGTTCCTCGACTTCTTCTTCCTGGGAGGAGAAGTTGTCTTCGTTCATGAGATCCGCTCGGGAAGGTACTGGAGCGGATCGATAGGTTTGCCGAGACGGCGGATCTCGAAATGCAATGCGACGCGGTCGCTGTCGGTATCACCGATTTCGGCAATCTTCTGGCCCTTCGCTACGGTCTGCCCTTCCTTCACGAGGATCTGGCTGTTGTGCGCGTACACGCTAAGATAAGACTCATTGTGTTTGATGATGATAAGTTTTCCATAACCGCGTAGTCCACTGCCGCTGTATACCACTTTGCCGGGCGCGGCTGCCAGCACAGGTTGACCGCTGCGTCCTTCGATGCCGACCCCCTTCTGATTCGCACCCTGGCCAAATGCGTACAACAACCTGCCCTGCGCCGGCCATTCCCAGATCATTTTGCCGTCGCCGGATGGCGTTTCCTTCTGCGCTGGCGCCGGTAGTGGCGCCGTCGTTGCATGAGTTGTCGGCGACTTGGCCGACGGTTGAGTCGTCGCCGGTACCGATGGGGTCGGGGTCGCAGCCGCTCTTGACGCAGGCATTTTAAGTTGCGCGAGAGCCTGTTCCGAATACGGCAGCTTGCGCGCCTTGGGTTCGGAGAACACGGGCGCCGCCACCGGCGCAGGAAGCGGCATCGGCTGCGCGGTTGTAGCCTCGCCTACGCTGTCCCGCGGAAACAGCCGCAGACGTTGATCGATCTTGATCAATCCCGGATCTTCCAGATTATTCCATGCCGCCAACTCACGATAATCCTGACCGTAGTCGAGCGCAATGCTGTAGAGCGTGTCACCTTTCTTCACGATGTGATACTCAGGTCGCCAGTCGCCTTCGCGATAGGGCTTGGTAGTGGGCTCCTCCATCGGCGCGGGTAGTTTTTCCGGTACGGGCAGGGGTAGCTTTTCCGATTTTGCGGTCGAGACTGCCGGCGCGACGGTCGCTGGCGGATTGGTCGGCGCGGGATTCGGCGGCGCCGAAGTCTGCGGCTTAGACGCGGCGGCGGTGGCGGACGATGCTGCAGGTGCCGTCTTCGCCGCAGTCCCGGCGTTGGGGGAACGTTCGATCACCGGCGCGGCGGTCGGGGTCGAACCGCAAGCAGTCACTAGCGCTGTCATCGCGCCCATCAGAATTCCAGGCCAAAAACAGCGCAATGAAAAAAGAGTCATGCCGACACTCCAGCAATCAGCGGCACGAATTTGACTTCGTCGAGCACCGACTGCGTGAAACCGTCCGCATTGCGTTCGACCAGAACGAGCCGCTGCTCGCGAGTACCCAGCGGCAATACCAGCCGCCCTCCTTCGCCAAGCTGATCCGCCAGCATTTCCGGCAGGTGGGTCGCCGCCGCCGCCATGACAATCGCGTCGAACGGGCCCTGTTCCTTCAGGCCCGCATGCCCGTCGCCGTGCTTCAGCTTGATGTTGCGCAGACCGAGTTCGCGCAACCTTACTCTGGCTTTCGACAGTAGTCCGGCCAGTCGTTCCAGCGAATAGACTTCGCGGGCCACGCGCGACAAGACTGCTGCCTGATATCCGCAGCCGGTACCGATCTCCAGCACCTTGTGGAGCTCACGACCGCCTCGTGCAAGTTCTACCATACGCGCCACGGTGAACGGATTGGAAATGGTCTGGCCGAATCCGATCGGCAACGCGACATCGTCATAGGCACGACTTGCCAGTGCCTCATCGACAAAGATGTGACGTGGTATTTCTGCCATCGCGTTCAACACCACCTCGTCCTTCACGCCCTGGTCGCGCAGCCGCTCGATCATGCGCATGCGCGTGCGCTGCGAGGTCATGCCTATGCCGGCGATCCTGTTATTCATCTGATCGGGAATGGCCTGGACACGTGCATCGGCAGTGGATCATGTCAGCGCAGGCTCTGTCAGCCAGTTCCGCAAGCGATCAATGCTGGCGTACTGCGTCAGGTCGATCTGCAGCGGCGTGACCGATACCTTGCCGTGCGCGACCGCATGGAAGTCCGTACCTGACCCGGCATCTTGCGCATCACCGGCCGCACCGACCCAGTAAACAATCTCACCCCGCGGATTGGTGGACTTGATCACCGGTTCGGCCTTATGCCGTCGGCCTAGCCGGGTGACTTCGACGCCCACCAACTGATCGTAGGCAACGTCGGGCACATTCACATTCAGCAACAGCGGAAATGCTATGGGACGATCGCGAAAGCGCTCGAACATTTCACAGGCCACCCGAGCGGCCGTGACGTAGTGACCTGCCGATTTGCTGGCCAAGGACACGGCAATGGACGGGATTCCCAGGAGAAACCCTTCCGTCGCCGCCGCCACCGTGCCCGAATAGATGGTGTCGTCGCCCATGTTGGCGCCGTGATTGATGCCCGATATCACCATGTCCGGCATCTGATCGAGAAGTCCGGTCACGGCAAGGTGCACGCAGTCCGTGGGCGTGCCGTTGACATAGTGAAATCCATTGTGGGAACGCCTGACCAGCAAGGGACGATCAAGCGTGAGGGAATTGCTGGCGCCGCTGCGATCACGCTCTGGCGCAACCACGACGATTTCCGCGAATTTCGACAAGGCCTCCGCGAGCACGGCGAGGCCGGGCGCGAAATACCCGTCGTCGTTGCTCAGGAGAATACGCATCGGCTGAATTGGCTGGCCCGGACCTCGTCCCGAAGAACGAAAGAACTGGAAACGTTTACTTCCCGTCCGTTCATTCTTCTCGAAAGCCTGCCGGCCAGTGGTTATTGACGCGGAAAAATGGTCGGGGCGAGAGGATTTGAACCTCCGACCACCTGCACCCCATGCAGGTACGCTACCAGGCTGCGCTACGCCCCGAATTTACCGGCGGATTATAGCAGGCCCGATGCCGGACACGTTACTCGCGCAGGATGTCGAGCAGGCTCTGGATTTCCCGGCGTAAAACCGCAGAGTTGAACTTGGCGGAAGCGGAGGGTTTCATCTGCACGGCGGATTCATCCAGCCGGGCTCGCGCGCCACTGATGGTGAATCCCTGCTCGTAAAGAAGCTCGCGAATACGGCGGATAAGCAATACTTCATGATGCTGGTAATAACGGCGGTTGCCGCGCCGCTTCACCGGTTTGAGCTGGGTAAACTCCTGCTCCCAGTAGCGCAACACATGCGGTTTGACACCGCAAAGCTCGCTGACTTCACCGATGGTGAAGTAACGCTTGGCGGGAATCGGGGGCAGCGGTGCCCTAGGACTGCTGCTGTGGTTGCTGCTGTCCACCGTAGTTCTTCTCGACCATCGCCTTCAGTTTCTGGCTGGCATGAAATGTCACGACACGACGCGCCGTGATCGGTATTTCTTCGCCGGTCTTGGGATTGCGTCCGGGCCGCTGTGGCTTGTCGCGCAACTGAAAATTGCCGAAACCGGACAGCTTCACGCCGTCGCCGTTTTCCAAAGCCATGCGCACTTCCTCGAAAAACGATTCCACCATGTCCTTGGCTTCGCGCTTGTTCAATCCCACCTTCTCGAACAACAGATCCGCCAGGTCGGCTTTGGTCAGTGTCATCGGTTCACCTTATTGTCGGAGCTTGGCACCGTATTCTTGTTCCAGAACCCTGCGCAGACCCGCCAGTGCGGCGTCCACTTCGGCATCGGTCAGAGTTTTTTGAGTATCTTGCAATAACACTCGGAATGCAAGACCTTTTTTGCCGTTTTCAATGCCCTTACCGCGATATACGTCGAACACCGAAACGGCATCGACAATAGGTGCTTTCGACTGCATCAGGCCATCCAGGATCAACTGAACCGGGATTTTTTCGTCCACAGTGACCGCCAGATCGCGGCGCACGGGCGGAAACTTCGACACTTCGCAGTATTGCGGCAGGCTGCGGGCTAGCAAGGGCTCGGCATCCATTTCGAATAAAACCAGCGGCGCTGGCAGTTCGTATTTTCGTTGCAACCTGGGATGCAGCTCACCGATCCATCCGATCTCCGAGCCGTTCAGCAGCATGCGCGCGCTGCGGCCCGGATGCAGAGCCGGATGCGGCGCGGCCACGACCCGGACCTGTGCAGGCGCCAACAGCACTTCGACGTCGTTCTTGACGTCGAAAAAATCCACGCTACGAGCGGCTATTCCCCATTGTTCTTCATCCGCAGTGCCAAAGGCCGCGGCGGCAATGCGCATGGGCTGGCGAACGCCTGCCACGTCCAGATCGCCGCCCGAGACGCTGGCATCGCGCAAAAAAACGCGGCCGACTTCAAAAATCCGAACCCGGTCGAGCTTGCGATTCAGGTTATAGCGCACGTTGGCAATCAACCCTCCGATCAGATTCGAGCGCATCACGGCAAATTGGATCGCGATCGGGTTGAGCAGCCGGATCGGTTGCGCATTCCCGGCGAAATCCAGTTCCCATCCTTCTTCCACGAAGCTGTAGTTGACGACCTCATGGTAATCGGCCGCCGCCAGGCGCTCGCGCAGGTCATGGAGCGACCGGCGCCGCTCTGGCAAGGCCAGCATGTTCGCGACAGCGAGGGGAGGATTGGCAGGGATACGCTCGAAGCCATATAGGCGAGCCACTTCCTCGATCAAGTCTTCTTCGATTTCGATGTCGAAGCGATAACTGGGCGGCGTAACGACAAGCGATTCTTCAGTTCCGCTGCCCTCGCGGCGAGACTTGAAATCCAGACGGGCAAAAATATCCGCCATCTCGTCGGAGGGGATCTGCACACCGATGATCTTGCGTGCCCGCGAGACTCTCATTTTTACTGGATGCCGCTGCGGCAGCTTTGCCACGGTTTCTACCACCGGGCCCGGTTCGCCTCCGCAGATTTCCAGCACCATTGCGGTGGCGCGTTCAATCCCCCCGATATTGTTTTCGAAATCGACGCCGCGCTCGAAGCGATGGGAGGCGTCACTCGTAAAGTTGTAGCGCCGCGCCCGGCCTGCAATCGCGTCCGGAAAAAAGAACGCAGCTTCCAGGAATACGTTCCGGGTATCAGGATCGGCCTTTGTGCTGTCGCCGCCCATGATGCCGGCCAGCCCGATCGGTCCGCTCGCATCGGTGATGGCCAATACGCCTTCGTCGAGTTCCACGGTCTGCTCATTCAGCAGCTTCAGCTTCTCGCCCTTGCGACCAAAGCGCACATCGATGCCGCCCTTGAGCTTGTCCAGGTCGTAAACGTGCAAGGGACGTCCCAGTTCGAGCATCACGTAGTTGGTGATGTCAACCAGAGCCGAGATCGAGCGCTGTCCCGCGCGCTCCAGTCGCTGTTGCATCCACTCCGGTGACGACGCCTTTGCATTCACGTTGCGTATGACTCGCCCGGTGAAGCGCCCGCAACCGTCCGCCGCCGAAATCTTCACGGGAAATGTCGCCTTGCTCCCTGCCGGGACGGCGGGAATTTCCGGAGGCCGGAACGGCGTACGCGTCAGAGCCGCCACTTCGCGGGCCACGCCTAGCACAGACAGGCAATCGGCTCGATTCGGCGTGAGTTTGACGGTAAATATCCTGTCGTCCAGCGCCAGTACTTTGCGCACGTCGCTGCCGATCAAAGCGTCCTCGGCAAGCTTCAGCAAACCGCTGTGGTCTTCGGACAATCCCAGTTCGCGCGCGGAACACAGCATGCCACGGCTCTCGACGCCACGCATGGTTGCGACCTTGATCTCGAACGGCTGATCCGGCGACGCGCCCGGCAAGCGTGCGCCGATGAGCGCGCAAGGCACTTTCATTCCCTCCGCGACATTGGGCGCACCGCAGACGATGCTGAGCGGTTGAATACCGCCGACTTCGACTTGGCAAACCTTCAACTTGTCGGCGTTGGGGTGCTTTTCCATCTTCACCACTTCGCCCACCACGACGCCCGTGAAAGGCGGCGCAACTTCGCGGCAGTCTTCGACTTCCAGGCCGGACATGGTCAGCAAATGAATGAGCTCCGGCGTGGTCATCTTGGGGTCGACCAACGAGCGCAGCCAGTTTTCCGAGAATTGCATGGTCCCGTTATCTCAGTTGAATTGCCGCAGGAAACGCAGGTCACCGTCGTAAAACAGGCGCAGGTCGTCGATCCCATAACGCAGCATGGTCAGACGTTCCAGTCCGCTGCCGAATGCAAAGCCGATGAAACGTTCGGGGTCGAGTCCGAAATTGCGCACCACGTTCGGGTGCACCTGCCCGGCGCCCGAAATCTCCAGCCATCGTCCCTTGTAAGGTCCGCTGGCAAAAACCATGTCGATTTCGGCGGAAGGCTCGGTGAAAGGAAAGAAGGATGGGCGGAAGCGCACCTGCAGTTCGTCGGTTTCGAAAAATCTGCGCAGGAAATCGGTATAGACGCCTTTCAGGTCGGCGAAGCTGATGTTCTCGTCGAGCCACAGACCTTCGACCTGATGGAACATGGGCGAATGAGTCGCATCCGAGTCAACCCGATAGGTCCGGCCCGGTGAGATAACCTTGATCGGCGGCTTATGGGTTCGGGCGTAACGCACCTGCATCGGACTGGTGTGCGTGCGAAGCAGCAGCCCACCCTCGACATAGAACGTGTCGTGCATTGATCGCGCCGGATGATTCTGCGGCTGATTGAGCGCGGTGAAATTGTGCCAATCGGTTTCGATTTCCGGACCATCGGCGACGTCGAATCCCACCGAACGGAAAATCGCTTCGATACGCTGCCAGGTGCGGATGACCGGATGCACCCCGCCGCGACTGCGCCCGCGCCCGGGAAGCGTTACATCGAGCGCCTCTTCCGCCAATCGGGCTTCCAGAGAAGACATCTCGATCGCCTCACGGCGTGCCTGCAGCAGAGCTTCGATCTGTTCCTTGGCCTTGTTGATCAGTGCGCCTGCCTGCGGGCGCTCCTCGGCAGAAAGCTTGCCGAGCCCTTTCAGTATTTCAGTCAGCGCACCGCTCTTGCCAAGAAAACGCGCCTTGGCCTGCTCGAGGGCAGCAAGGTCGGTGATGCTGTCGAAATTCGATTTCGCGTCGGCAATGATGCCGTCGAGGTTATCCATCTCGTCGCGGCTATGACTGAATAAAGGCCTTGGTTGAATTAACCCAGGGCTGAATAAAAAAAGGAGGCCTTACAGCCTCCTTTTGACTTCATTTTCCCGAATCAAGCGCCGAGGCTGGCTTTTGCCTGACTCGCGATCCGTTCAAAAGCGGATTTGTCGAATACGGCAATGTCAGCCAAGACCTTGCGATCGACCTCGATCGCGGCTTTCTTCAGCCCATTGATCAGGGTGCTGTAGGTCATGCCGAATTCCCTTGCGGCGGCGTTGATGCGAACGATCCACAGTGCGCGGAAATCGCGCTTCTTCCGACGGCGGTCACGATACGAATATTGACCCGCGCGCATGACCGCCTGCTTGGCAATCTTGTAGACGTTGCCGCGGCGGCCGCGATAGCCCTTCGACTTATCGAGAACTTTCTTGTGCCGCGCGCGCGCGGTGACACCACGTTTGACTCTTGGCATGGCGGTCTCCGGTTACGCGTAAGGAAGCATCGATCGAATATGACCGTGATCCGACGGATTCACGGCCGTATTGCCGCGCAAATGGCGTTTGCGCTTGGTCGACTTCTTGGTGAGGATGTGGCGCAGGTTCGCCTGCGTGCGCTTGAAGCGGCCGCTACCGAGCGCCTTGAAACGCTTGGCGGCACCGCTCTTGGACTTGAGCTTGGGCACAATGACTCCTTCTGATATTTTAGCCTGACTCCAGGCGTCCCCTCGCGAGGCGCTTTGTTGCCTGGGAATCACTTGTTTTAACGACACTGACCGATTGTCTGGCGGCGGCTGGCAGCCTCCGTTAAACATCTGTCATCCGTTCTCTAGAAACACCTACTACCAGCCATTTACTACTTTTTCTTGGGGCTCAGCACCATGACCATTTGCCGGCCTTCCATTTTCGGGAACTGCTCGACCACACCATACGGTTCGAGGTCGGCTTTCACCCTTTCCAGCAGTTTGAAGCCGAATTCCTGGTGCGCCATTTCCCGGCCGCGAAAACGCAGGGTTATCTTGGTCTTGTCGCCTTCGGTCAGAAAGCGGGTCAGGTTGCGCAGCTTGATCTGATAATCACCATCGTCCGTACCTGGCCGGAATTTCACTTCCTTGACCTGAATCTGCTTCTGCTTGAGCTTGGCCTCGTGCCTTTTCTTGGCCTCGCTGTACTTGAACTTTCCGAAGTCCATGAGCCGCGCTACCGGCGGCTGCGCAGTTGGCGCGATTTCTACCAGATCGATTTCCAGCTCCTCCGCCATGGCATTCGCCTGGGCGAGACTGACGACCCCGATTGGCTCACCTTTGATACCGATGAGCCGGACCTCCGGCGCAGTAATCTCGCCGTTGATCCTGACATCCCTGTCCTGAGCTATAAGCAGGCCTCCATCAAAAAATTAAGCCGCGCTTCCCGACTGCGGCAACTCGGATTTAAGTCGCTCGATGAATTCGCCGAGCGGCATCTGGCCGAGATCGCTACCACCACGGGTACGCACGGCAACGGCGTTTGCCGCCACCTCTTTATCACCAACCACCAGTTGGTAAGGCAGCTTCTGCAAACTATGTTCTCGAATTTTATAGGTAATTTTCTCGTTTCTCAAGTCCGCAAGAGCGCGGAAGCCGGCTTCACTGAGCCGCCGGGCCACTTGGCCGGCATAGTCGGCTTGATGCTCGGAGATATTGAGGACCACGATCTGCTCTGGCGAGAGCCACAACGGCATCGCACCGGCGTAGTGCTCGATCAGAATACCGATAAAACGCTCCATTGACCCCAGAATCGCCCGGTGCAGCATAACCGGTAGCCGCCGACTGTTGTCCTCAGCGATATATTCGGCCCCGAGCCGGTCCGGCAGCGCGAAATCCAGTTGCAACGTCCCGCATTGCCAGACGCGGCCGATCGAATCCTTCAGCGAAAACTCGATTTTCGGGCCGTAAAACGCGCCTTCACTCGGATTTAGGTCCCATTTAAGACCTTTTGCGTCAAGCGCGGCCTTCAGTGCATCCTCCGCCCTGTCCCAAGTTTCCTCCGCTCCGATGCGCTTGATGGGACGCGTGGATAGCTTGATCAGGATCTCGGTGAATCCAAAGTCGGCATAGACTTTCTGCAGCAGTTCGATGAACGCCGACGCTTCGCCCTGCACCTGGCCTTCGGTGCAGAAAATATGGGCGTCGTCCTGGGTGAAGCCGCGCACCCGCATGATTCCATGCAAGGCCCCGGAGGGCTCATTCCGATGGCAGGCGCCAAACTCCGCCAGGCGCAACGGCAGATCTCGATAGCTCTTCAGGCCCTGGTTGAAAATCTGCACATGGCCAGGACAGTTCATCGGTTTGACCGCGTAGTCGCGCTTTTCCGATTCGGTGGTGAACATCAGTTCACGGTAGTTTTCCCAGTGCCCCGAGCGCTCCCACAGGGAGCGGTCCATGATTTGCGGGGTACGCACTTCCTGGTAGCCGTGATGGGAAAGCGTCCGGCGCATGTACTGCTCGACTTGCTGCCAGATCGCCCAGCCTTTCGGATGCCAGAACACCATCCCAGGCGCCTCCTCCTGGGTATGGAACAGGTCGAGCTGCTTGCCGAGCTTGCGATGATCGCGCTTTTCCGCCTCTTCCAGGCGGAACAGGTAAGCGTCGAGATCTTCCCGCTTCGCCCACGCAGTACCATAGATCCGCTGCAGCATTTCGTTCTTCGAATCGCCGCGCCAATAGGCCCCCGCGACCTTCAGCAGTTTGAATACCTTGAGCTTGCCAGTGGAAGGCACATGCGGGCCACGGCACAGGTCAGTGAAGTTATCCTGGGTGTATAGCGAAATGGATTCGTTGCCGGGAATCGCGCCGATGATCTGCGCCTTGTAGTTCTCACCCTGGCCCTTGAAGAATTCCACTGCCTTGTTGCGATCCCAGACTTGGCGCTCGACCTTGATATCGCGTTTGGCGATTTCCGCCATGCGCTTTTCGATTGCGGCAAGGTCCTCGGGTGTGAACGGGCGTTTGTAGGAAAAATCGTAGTAGAACCCGTCCTCGATCACCGGGCCGATGGTGACTTGGGCGTCCGGATAGAGCTCCTTGACGGCATGCGCCAGCAGGTGCGCGGTTGAATGCCGCAGGATATCGACGCCTTCGGCATCCTTTTCGGTCACCACCGCCAAGTCGGCGTCATGATCGATCACAAAAGAGGTATCGACCAGCTTGCCGTCGACTCGTCCGGCTAGCGCGGCACGCGCCAATCCTGCACCAATCGACGCGGCGACTTCCGCGACGGTAACCGGCTTGTCGAACGCTCTAAGCGATCCGTCAGGCAATCGAATGGATGGCATTTTTCGAAGATCCAAAATAAAAAAGTGCGGAGAACCGCACTTTTTTGCTACCAGACTGAAAAGGGGTTCAGAAGCGATGCATTGAATCCGGCATGCAAGTTCGGAAACCCATTTCTATCCTTGGGGAAGCTGGTAGGCGCGATTGGACTCGAACCAACGACCCCCACCATGTCAAGGTGATGCTCTAACCAGCTGAGCTACGCGCCTGTCGGAAGGCGGATTCTAAACGAAACACCGCAGGCGTTCAAACATCACTTCCTGCGCGCCGACTCCACCCCGGAAATATCCCGCACCGAAGCCAAAAGGCGTGTCAGTTGCGGCAATCCCTCGACTTCCAGCGTAAACGCCATCTTCGCATTCAGGTCCTGACTGTAAGACGTGCTGGAGGCGACCCGCACTTTTTCGCGTGTGAAGATGTCGAGGATGTCCCGCATCAGCGCGGGATGGCCGCCCGCGATGATTTCTATATCGACCGGAAACTTCGACACGCCAGTCTTTCCCCAATCGGCGGCGATTAATCTTTCCTGCGGCAAGCGCGCGACGTTGCGGCAGTCCGCGCGATGCACCGTAACGCCGCGACCGCGGGTGACGAAACCGACGATCCTGTCGGGCGGCGCCGGTTTGCAGCAACGTGCCAGCACGGTGAGGAGCTTGTCCACGCCGACTATCAGAATACCGCTCGGTGCGGCGTTGGAGCGCGAGTGTGCTGGGTGTACAGGCAACTTGTCTTCCGGAATCTCCTCACCCAGTACCGCCGATTGCAACCGCCGAGGCGTAACTTCCCCGCGGCCAAGCGCGGCGAACAGCTCATTCACGTCACCAAACTCCAACCGCAAAGCCAGCTCTTCAAGGTTCTGTCCGGTCTTGCCGAGCCGTTGCAGATCCTTGTCGAGCGCTGCACGCCCGTGGGCTATGGCTTCATCGAGCTGCTGACTGTTGAACCACTGCCGCACTTTTGCGCGTGCGCGGTTGCTCTTGATATAGCCCAGGGCGGGATTCAGCCAGTCCCGCGAAGGTCCGCCTTCCTTGGCCGCAATAATTTCCACTCGCTGTCCATTGGACAGCGCGTAGGTCAGCGGCACGATCTGGCCATTGACCTTTGCGCCACGGCAGTGATGGCCAAGCTCCGAGTGCAGGTGATAGGCAAAATCGACGGGCGTAGAGCCGCGCGGCAGATCGACCACCCGCCCCTGCGGCGTTACTACGTAGACCATGTCCTGGAACAGGTCGGTCTTGAAGTATTCCGCCAGTTCGCTCGCGTCGGCCAGTTCGTTTTTCCATTCGAGCACGTTGCGCAGCCAGGAAATCTTGTCGTCCAGGCCCGGATCGCCCTTGACCGCCTCCTTGTATCGCCAGTGCGCGGCCACGCCGAGTTCGGCGTGCTGGTGCATCTCGTGAGTACGCACCTGGACCTCCAGCACCCTGCTATCCGGTCCGACGACCGCGGTGTGCAGCGAGCGATAGTCGTTGGCTTTCGGCCGCGCGATATAGTCGTCGAATTCACGCGGAATCGGCGTCCACAGGTTGTGCACGATGCCGAGCACCGCATAGCAGTCCTTGACGTCCTCGACCATCACACGCACTGCACGTACATCGAAGAGACCGTCCAGCCCCACTCCTTTCCCCTGCATCTTTCGCCAGATGCTGTAAATGTGCTTCGGCCGACCGCTTACCGCTGCTTCGATGCCGGCCGCCTCGAGTTCAATGCGCAGAACGCGGATGGCCTCGCCGATGTAGGTTTCGCGATCCTTGCGTTTCTCGTCCAACTGGCGGGCCAGATTTTTGTAGGTTTCGGGCTCTAGGCAGCGGAATGCCAGGTCTTCCAGTTCCCACTTCAGCTGCCAGACACCGAGCCGGTTGGCCAGCGGCGAAAACAGCTCCAGCGTTTCCCGCGCGGCGTCTTCGCGTGCATCGGCATCTTCTTTCGATGCCAGTTCGCGCAGCCATTGCACCTGGTCGGCGAGCTTGATCAGCACCACGCGCACATCCTGCGCCATCGCCAGCAGCATCTTGCGCAGCGCTTCGAGCTGCGATGCGCGATCGTTCGTTTTCGCGCCGGCGACATTCTTGCTGCGCAGAGCCTGGATCTGCGCCATGCTCGCCACTCCATCCACGAGCGAAACCACTGCAGGACCGAAAGCTGCATGCAGTGCGTCGCGCTCACTACGTGTCGCGATCGGCGCGCCGAGCAGCAGCATCGCGGCAATCGCCTCGCCGCCCACGCGCAGGCTGCCGAGAATTCCCGATGCGGCGCGAGCATGATCTATCCACGGTTGCCCGGCGCGGTGTTTGCGGCCCGGATAATATTGCCAAGCCCAGGCATCTGCGCGGATGACGAGGTCGCGCTCGGCTTGCGGCAGCCGCGCGGTCAGCGCCTCCAGCCACTGGTCTGAAGTGATATCCCGATTGATGTCGGTGAGTTTGACCATCTCGTATCAGGGCGGTATCAACGACCAGCCCAGTATTTTCTGTTGACTTCCCGCCATCCCTGTACCTCGATGCCGGCCGGATTCATGCCGATAAGCAACGCGCCGGAGAAATCGGTGCGCAGCGTTCGGCTGCCGGCTTGGCGATAGCGCGCGTTGACCGCCGGGTGCGGGTGTCCGAACCGGTTGCGATATCCAACCGAGAAAACCGTGAGACTGGGCGCGACCGCCTGCACGAATTCGGGTGTCGAGGACGTACGGCTGCCGTGATGGGGCGCAATCAATACGTCGGCTCGCAGATTTCCGGAAAATTGCAGCATCCGGAATTCCGACCGTTTCTCGATATCGCCGGGTAGCAAGATACTGCCGTAAGGGGAAACGACCCTCAAAACGCAACTGCGATCATTGTCCTTCGCACCGGAATCATTATAGTCGGCAGGCTGCGGATGCAGAAACTCGAAGGACACGCCATCCCACTGCCAGCCCTCTCCCGTGCCGCAGAGCCGGCTGCTCGTTGCCGCCATCCTGATCGCGTGATCCTGCGGTAACGATGATGCGAGCCACGCGACGGGCATTGCCTGCAAAACCGACAAGGCACCGCCGCTGTGGTCACTGTCGTCATGGCTGACGATCATTCCATCCAGCCTGCCCACACCTGCGGCGCGCAGATAAGGCACGACGATGCGACCACCGGCATCGATCTGTTCCGTGAAGGCCGGACCGGTGTCATAGAGCAGCGCATGCTCGCGCGTTCGCACCACCACCGCCAGCCCCTGCCCGACATCGAGCACCGTTACTCGCAATTCGCCCGGTGCAAGCTTTGCCGGCAACCACAAGAACAACGGCAATATCATCGCCGCCCCCACCCAGCGGGCGGGAAAACCTTTGGGCAACAGCATCCAGAGAGCACCTGCAATGCCGATCGGCACGGCCCATGCGGGCGGCGCGTGCTGCTGCCACACGGCATCCGGCAAATCACTGAGTGCCTGAAGTAAGAGCATGCAGAACGCCATGATCAGATGCGCGGCATGGGCGATCCAATCCAGTGGAAGTACTGAGGCTGCCAGCGCAAGCGGCACGACGATCAGACTGACCAGCGGAATCGCAAAGGCGTTGGCAAGTGGAGACACCAGTGATACCTGCTGGAACATGGTGAGCAGAAACGGCACAAATGCCAGCGTGACCGCCCATTGGGTTTGCGCCCATGCGCGAAACCAGCCGGGACTGCCGATTCGCGACCCTCCCGCAAGCACGATAACCGCGACCGCACCAAAGGAGAGCCAGAAGCCGGGAGAAATCACCGCCATTGGATCGAGTACCACGACTAGCGCTGCAGCCGCCGCGAGAACGGCCGCGGGCCTCGCCGCCCAGCCTGACCAAAGCGCAACCGCGACGACTGCCAGCATGTAGACCGTTCGTTGTGCGGGTACGGCAAATCCCGACAATGCGGCGTAGGCCAACGCGACGACCAGGCCGCAGACGGTGGCTGCCCGGATTGCCGGAAGGTTCAGGACCAGCGTTTCGGATCTACGCCACATTCGGAGAACCAACAGCAATACCAAGCTTGCAACCATCGTGATATGCAGGCCGGAGATACTCATCAGGTGGTTGACGCCGGTGCGTGTGAACACCCGCCACTGATCAGGCGGAATGGCTTGCTGGTCACCGATCGCAAGCGCCACGATCACGCCTGCATAGGGCCTGTCTCCCAGCGCATCGAGCAGGTGCTTGCGGGCCGCCTCGCGCGATCTTTCCAGCAGATAACCGGGACGCCAGACCAGCGACCCGATCAGATGCGGCGCCGGCTGCCCCCGGATGTATCCGACCGCGCGGATGCCACGTTCCAGCATCCACGCTTCGAAGTCGAATCCATCGGGATTGGCGTTTCCGTGGGGTCTATGCAGACGTACCATCAGGCGCCAGCGCTGGCCGGCATGCAGATCGGGCGGCGACTCGCCGTCATTCGCATACCACATCAGGGAAATTCGGGAAGGAATCCGCGCATTCAGCGTGTAAGCGCGTTCCACATCGAACAGAAACCGCACGCCGCGATCGTTCGGCTGTACCATTTCCGCGACGACGCCCGAGATCTCGACGTCGCGCCCTTCCCAGATTTCGGGAAGGTCGTCTGCGAGTTTCCAATGACCGACGGCAGCCGCCCAGAAAAAGCCTGCAGCCGCAAAGGCGACGATGGCAACCGCACGCGAGAGCGCTCTGATGGCAGCGCCAGACTGACGCGCGAGAACGATCCATAACACGGCCAACGGAACCAATGCCGTCGCGCCGGTCAAATCCGGCAGGACGGCCTGCTGCTGGAGCAGCCAGGCTCCCGCAACCAGGGCTAACAGATAAAGGCTCGTCACGATCTACCGAGAGTAATATTCGTCACACCCATGCCGCGCAAGCTTTTCCGCAAATACCTGCCGACTCACCAGAGCATCCGCGAGAATCGTTACCTTCGTTTCTTCGGCGCAGCCCTGCAACACCACGATCTCTGGCATCTTCACCGCAGATCGGTCGCTGGCGGGGTGGCGATCGGCATGTTCTGCGGACTGGTGCCCGGACCGCTGCAAATGCTGTCCGCCGCCCTGTGTGCCATCGTATTCCGCGTAAATCTGCCGGTGGCCGCGATCGTGACCTGGTATACCAATCCGGTCACGATTCTTCCGCTGTACTACGTCGCGTACAAGCTGGGGTTGTTCGTCACCGGTTCCCATTCCGCCGCGCCCCCGCAACTTGATTTGCAACTTTTCGATCTGCCGATCATGGAGTGGATTCCCGCGGTAGCGCATTGGTTTGCATCGATGGGCAAACCCTTTGCGGCGGGCCTGGTTCTGCTCGCGCTGATTCTTGCGGTCGCCGGCTATCTGCTGGTGATCGCCGCCTGGCGCGTGCACGTCGTGCTGTCGTGGCGCAAACGCCGGCGTTCGCGCGCGCCGCCCACGCAGAGGTAAGCGGCAATGCGCGCGCAATTGCGCAGCCGGATTGGCGTATACTCGGAGCGCCTCAATTCTCCCCACGCTTGACGTTCCGGCTCGGCAGCTGACCGCAATCCTGTTGAATCATGACGCCATCGTACTGGAACGACGCCACTCGCGAACTAACGGGCCGCGACCCCGTGCTGAGGGTGCTCATCCGCAACTACGAAGGCCCTTACCTGCAAAACCGCAGCGACGCCTTCACGACGCTCGCGCGCTCGATCGTAGGCCAGCAGATTTCAGTATCGGCAGCAGAGAGCGTCTGGCAGAAGCTGCTCGAATCGGTCGGCGCGCTCGGCCCCGCCGCCATCGTGCGCATGGATCCGTCGAAGCTGCGCGCCTGCGGCCTTTCCAGCAAGAAATCGACTTACCTGATCGACCTGGCCGAACATTTTCTGGACGGGTCGCTCGACACGACCGGTTGGAACGATCACGACGACGAGCAATTGATTGCCGAACTCACGCGCGTCAAAGGCGTCGGCCGCTGGACCGCCGAAATGTTTCTGATTTTTTTCATGATGAGGCCCGACATCCTGCCGGTGGACGACATCGGCTTGCAGCGTGCAATGAGCCTGCATTACAACAGCGGCAAACCACTGTCCAAGCTCAAGATCCGGCAGATTGCCGGCGAGTGGCAGCCGTGGCGAACAGTGGCTACCTGGTACCTGTGGCGATCGCTCGATCCGATCCCGGTCGAATACTAAATAGGGGACTCAGGGCGCAGAACTTAGGACTCAGATGAAAACAATGACAGCAGTTTGCTTGAACCCGAGTCCTAAGGCCCGCGTACCCCTCAAGGGGGTATTGAAGTGAATCCCGAGTCCTGCATTAGCTTTCCATCCTCCAAGCGCAGCGTGCGCTGCATCCGTGCCGCGATCGTCGGATCGTGGGTCACCACGACGAAGCTTGTGGAAAGCTCGCGATTGAGTTCAAGCATGAGGTCGAGCACGCCCTCGGCGGTATGGCGATCGAGGTTTCCGGTCGGTTCGTCCGCGAGCACGCATGCCGGTTCGGTCACCAGCGCCCGCGCCAATGCCGCACGCTGACGTTCGCCGCCTGACAGTTCGCCCGGCGTATGGCTCGCTCGCCCGCTCAATCCTACCCGCTCAAGCACACGGCGCGCTCGCTGAGTAGCCCCATCAGCCGTCATACGCCGGATCAACAGCGGCATCGCAACGTTTTCCAGCGCGGTGAACTCCGGCAGCAGATGATGGAATTGGTACACAAAGCCCAGACCGTGGTTGCGCCACCGGCCTTTTTCCTTTTCACCGAGTTCGTTCAGCCGGCGTCCCATGAGCAGGATCTCGCCGGACGAAGCAGCCTCGAGCCCCCCCAGCAGGTGCAGCAGAGTGCTCTTGCCCGAACCTGATGCGCCGACGATGGCCACCGTTTCGCCGCGCCGCACTTCGATGTCGACGCCGGTCAGCACCGGGACGGCGTAGTCGCCCTGCCGGAATATCTTCTGCAGATTGCGGCAGGAAACTACGACGTTCGTGCTCATCTCATTCATATCTCAGCGCTTCGGCCGGATTCACGCGGGCGGCTCGCAGGCTCGGATAGAGAGTGGCCGCAAGACTCAGGGCAAAGGAAGTCAACGCGATGACAGTGACGTCCTGCAGATGAAGATCAGACGGAAGGTCGCTGATGTAGTACACATCCTTTGCCAGGAACTGCACACCGATCAGGCGCTCGATGGCCGGTACCACCACATCCACGTTCAATGCAATCAGCACGCCACCAAATACGCCGACAAGCGTGCCGATCACACCGATCAAGGCGCCCTGGATAATGAAAATCCTCATGATCTCGCCGGGCGCCGCACCCAGGGTGCGCAGAATAGCGATGTCGGCACGTTTGTCGGTTACCGCCATGACCAGCGTCGAAACGATGTTGAACGCCGCGACAGCCACGATCAGCAACAGGATGATGAACATCACCCGCTTCTCGATCTGCACCGCCCGGAAAAAATTCGCATGACTGCGGGTCCAGTCGGCGACGTAGACATCCGCGTCAAGCGTATATGTAAGTTCCCGCGCGACGCGCGGCGCTGCAAACAGATCCTTCAGCTTCAGGCGCACGCCCGAAACCTTGTCTTCCATGCGATAGAGTTTCTGGGCGTCCTCGAGATGAATCAGCGCCAGCCCGGCATCGTATTCGTACATGCCGACTTCGAAGATGCCGACAACGTCGAATTGCTTGAGCCGCGGCATGATCCCGGCCGGCGTCACCTGTCCCTGCGGCGCGATTACCACGATCTTGTCGCCGACGCGCGCGCCGATGCTCAGCGCCAGTTCGCTGCCCAGCACGATGCCGAACTTGCCGGGTTGCAGCGCGCCCAGGCTGCCGGATTTCATATGCATCCCGATATCGGCGACCTTGTCCTCGTCCACGGGCACTATGCCGCGCACGATGCTGCCTTGAACCGTCTGGCGGTTGGAGATCAGCCCTTGTGCCATGACGTAAGGCGCCGCCGCGACCACTTCCTTGTTCCTGGCGGTCTGCGCCGCCACTCGCTGCCAGTCCATGAGGCCGCCCGCCATGCCGGTAATCTGCACATGCGAAGCCACTCCAAGAATGCGTGCGCGCAGCTCTTTCTGGAAGCCGTTCATGACCGAAAGCACCACGATCAGCGCGGCGACGCCCAAGGCTATGCCGAGCATCGAAGTGATGGAAATAAAGGAGATGAAATGATTGCGCCGCTTGGCGCGCGTATAGCGCAGCCCGACAAACAATTCATACGGCGTCAGCATGGATGGATGATTTACGGCGTGGGTTTTCCGGCAGCGACGCGCAGTCTGCCATATTCCGCCACGGATAAGTAAGCTGGCTGAGTACGAATGCAATGTTCCGCAGGGGTTTCCACAGGTGGCGGGAAACCCGCATGCTAAACTCACAGCCGATTTTCGCCCCGACTCCGTGCATACCGTTACCCTGTTCATCCCCGCCCTGTTCTGGCCTCACGCCAGCGCGGACCACGATTCGCCGATTGTTCCTGCGCTACAGACTTTGATCGGTCGCAGCGACGTCAGCGAATCCGGTTGCAACGACGAACAGGCCTGGCTGTGCCAGCAATTCGGGGTGCCGC
Organism: Betaproteobacteria bacterium; assembly: GCA_016194905.1. Classification (NCBI taxonomy): domain Bacteria; kingdom Pseudomonadati; phylum Pseudomonadota; class Betaproteobacteria; species Betaproteobacteria bacterium. The sequence continues at coordinate 160,514 of JACQAP010000029.1, read as the reverse complement.
GGCAGGCCGACTGGCCGACTGCGCCGATAGCATTGTTTGGTGCCGGCATGCCTCCGGGAGAGGACTTCTGGCTGAGCGCCGATCCGGTGCATCTTCAGGTGAATCGCAACCAGCTGATTCTGCTGGCCCCTGAATCGCTGTCGATCACCGACGCCGAGGCGGTTTCGCTCTGCGCAGCGCTCAATCGGCACTTTGCCGCCGATGGCTTGAACTTTCTGGCTCCTCAGCCGCATCGCTGGTACCTGAAGACGGCGCGACCATCGCGTATCCACACCAGCAGCCTGTCGCGGGCAGTCGGCCACGATGTCGACCGCATGTTGCCGGAAGGCGAAGATCGGCTGGCCTGGCACCGGATATTCAACGAAGTCCAGATGCTGCTGCACGCGCATCCGGTCAACGAGGAACGCGAACAGCGTGCCGCCCTGCCGATCAACAGCCTCTGGTTCTCCGGCGGCGGGACGCTCCCAGGAGCCCGTACATCCTTCCAAGCCGTGATGGGCAGCAGCGTGCTAGCGCGTGGATTGTCGAAACTGGCGAGTATCCCGTTTACTGCAACCGAACAAGGCATCGATGCGATCGCCGCGGATGATGTTCTGATCGAACTGCGCGACGCGGCAACGGCGTCGATGCACCTCGATCCCGCTGCCTGGAAGGAAGCACTCGAAAATCTGGAGCAGCGCTGGTTCGCGCCGCTGGCAGAGCAGCTGAAAAAAGGACGTATTCGCCACCTTGTCATTGCAACCGTCGGCGACGGCCGCAGCCACCGGTGGACCGTGAGCCGTATGAACCTGTGGCGTTGGTGGAGACCCGCGGGTTCGCTCAGTACCCCACTGCATCGACCGTGATGAATCCCACCCGCATCGTCGAGCGCGAGGTGCCGCCGGCAGCCCTTGAAAAACTGCACGCGAGCGGCCTGCACCCCGTTTTGGCAAAAATCTACGCCGCCCGCGGCGTACTCGAAGCGACGCAGCTCGACACTTCACTAACCCGATTGCTGTCGTCCGACCATCTGCTCAATTGCGGGGCGATGGCGAATTTGCTGGCCGACGCGATCACCGCCGAAAAACGCCTTCTCATCGTTGCCGACTACGACGCAGATGGCGCCACGGCCTGCGCAATCGGCATGCTGGGTCTGCGGAGTTTCGGCGCGAAAGTCGAATATCTGGTGCCGAATCGTTTCGAATACGGCTACGGCCTCACACCGGAAATCGTGAAACTGGCGGCCGGCCGGAAACCGGATTTTCTGATCACGGTGGACAACGGTATCGCCAGCGTGGAAGGCGTCGAGGAGGCCGCCAGGCTCGGCATCCAGGTGCTGATCACCGATCATCATCTTCCAGGTGCGCAACTGCCGGCCGCGGCCTGCATCGTCAATCCCAATCAGCACGGCTGCGCCTTTCGGAGCAAACACCTGGCCGGGGTCGGCGTGATGTTCTATGTGCTCGTCGCCTTGCGCGCCGAATTGCGCCGGCGCGACTGGTTCAGCCAGCGCAAGGAGCCCAACCTTGCGGAATTGCTTGACCTGGTCGCGCTCGGCACCGTCGCCGACGTGGTGCGCCTCGACGACAACAATCGCATCCTGGTTGACCAGGGATTGCGGCGCATCCGTGCCGGTCGCGGGCGAGCCGGCATTGATGCGCTGTTCCGCGTCGTCGGACGCGACCCATCGCGCGTATCCACCTATGATCTTGGCTTCGTGGTCGGACCGAGGCTGAACGCGGCCGGGCGGCTCACCGACATGTCCGTCGGCATTGAGTGCCTGTTGACGCAGAACCCGATCCGGGCCGCGGAACTGGCGAAACAACTCGATTCGCTCAACCGCGAACGCCGCGACATCGAGGCCGGCATGCAGGAAACAGCATTGGCACTGATGGACAAGATCGACGTTGCGGACACCTTCAGCCTGAGCCTTTATGACGAGTCCTGGCATCAGGGCGTCATCGGCATTCTCGCCGCGCGCCTGCGCGAGCGCTTTCACCGCCCCGCCATCGCTTTTGCGCCCGCCGACGGCGGCGAGGCGAAGGGTTCGGGCCGGTCCATTCCCGGACTGCATTTGCGCGACGCGCTGGACCTTGTTACCAAGCGGCATCCCGGCCTGATTCTGCGCTTCGGCGGCCATGCGGCGGCCGCCGGACTGACCATACGAAGCAGCGATGTAGCCGCGTTCGCGGCAGCCTTCGAGGAAGTCGTGCGCGATCTGGTCGGTCCTGTCGATCTGGAACGCCTGATCGAGACCGACGGCAGCCTGGTCGCTGCAGACATCAACCTGGGTTTCGCCGAGGCGCTGGAGAGCGGGATCTGGGGACAGGGATTTATGGCGCCGGCGTTTTGCGACGTGTATGAAATCGCCGATCAGCGCGTCGTCGGCGGCCGGCACCTGAAGCTGCGGCTGCGTGCGTCGGATTCGGCGCGAACTTTCGACGGCATCCTGTTCGGACACGATGACCCGCTGCCACCGCGCATCCGCGCGGTTTACCGCGTTCAGGTCAACGAGTTCAACGCCACGCGATCGGTGCAGTTGCTCGTCCAGCATTGGCAGCCCGCCGTCTGAGTTTGGTCACGGAAGACGCGGTCTGCCGCGCGACATCGGTTAGAATGGTGCGCTTTCAGGATCGGAATTCACATGGAAGCGGAACGACTCAACGCCCTCGCCAACCAGCTCGACAACCTCGATTCCCGCACCAAAGAGCTGCGGAGGTATCTTTGACTTCGAAGGCAAACGCAACCGCCTGATCGAAGTCGTCCAGCTCGCCGAAGATCCCGCGATCTGGAACGATGCCAAGCGGGCCCAGGACCTGGGCCGTGAACGCAAGCAACTGGAATCCGTCGTCGCCACGCTGGAAAAGCTCGATCAGGGGTTGCGCGATGCGCGCGACCTGTTTGCGATGGCGCGCGCCGAGAATGACGATGCCGCGCTGAACGCGATTGGTGAAGACATTGCCGACCTGGAAAAAATCGTGGCGGGGATGGAATTCCGCCGCATGTTCTCCAACCCGATGGACCCGAACAACTGCTTCCTCGACATCCAGTCCGGTTCCGGCGGAACCGAAGCACAGGACTGGGCGTCGATGCTCGAACGCATGTACCTGAAGTTCTGCGACCGCCGCGGTTTCCAGGTTGAGGTACTCGAAGAATCCCCCGGTGATGTGGCAGGGCTCAAGAGTGCGGCGCTCAAGGTCACCGGCGACTACGCTTTCGGGACACTGCGCACCGAAAGCGGCGTGCACCGGCTGGTGCGCAAATCGCCTTTCGATTCGAACGCAAGACGCCACACCTCATTCGCCAGCGTATTTGTCTATCCCGAGGTCGACGATACGATCGAGATCGCCATCAATCCCGCGGACCTGCGCGTCGATACCTTCCGCGCCAGCGGCGCTGGCGGGCAACATATCAACAAAACGGACTCTGCGATCCGTATCACGCACATGCCGAGCGGCATCGTCGTGCAGTGCCAGAGCGACCGTTCCCAGCACCGCAATCGCGCGGAAGCCATGGCCATGCTCAAGGCCCGTCTTTATGAGCTGGAGATGCGCAAGCGCAACGAAGAAAAACAGGCCATGGAAGATTCCAAGACCGACATCGCCTGGGGACACCAGATCCGCTCTTACGTGCTCGACCAGTCGCGCATCAAGGATCTGCGCACCAACGTGGAAAAAGGCGACACCCAGTCCGTCCTCGACGGCGACCTCGACGATTTCATCAATGCCTCCCTCAAACAGGGCGTGTGACCATGGCTGACGACAACGGAAAAAAACCTCCGACAGAATCACCTGACGAGAATCAGATCATCGCGGAGCGGCGGGCCAAGCTGCGTGAACTGCGTGCCCTCGGCAACGCATTTCCGAGCGACTTCCGCCGTACCCACCTTGCCGCCGATCTGCATCGGGACTACGACGCAAAGTCCAACGAGGAACTCGAGCCGGCCGCGATCAGAGTTGCGGTCGCCGGCCGCATGATGCTCAAGCGCGTGATGGGCAAGGCCAGTTTTGCGGCCCTGCAGGACATATCCGGCCGCATCCAGCTTTACATAAGCGACGACGTGACCGGAGAAGGCACGCACACCGCCTTCAAGCATTGGGACCTGGGCGACATCCTCGGCGCCGAGGGCACGCTGTTCAAGACCAGGACGGGCGAGCTTTCGGTCAAAGTCACCGGCCTGCGCCTGCTCTCGAAGTCCCTGCGCCCATTGCCTGAGAAATTCCACGGACTCGCCGACCAGGAACAGAAATACCGTCAGCGTTATCTGGACCTGATCACCAATCCTGAATCGCAACGGGTATTCAAGGCGCGCTCCGGAATCATCCAGGCCATCCGCGAGTTTTTTGTCGAGCGCGGTTACCTCGAAGTTGAAACGCCAATGATGCAACCGATACCCGGCGGCGCGGCGGCGCGGCCCTTCGTGACGCATCACAACGCGCTCGACATGCAGCTTTACTTGCGCATCGCGCCCGAGCTTTATCTGAAACGTCTGGTGGTAGGCGGGATCGAAAAGGTGTTCGAGATCAACCGCAATTTCCGCAATGAAGGCATGTCGACCCGGCACAATCCAGAGTTCACCATGCTGGAATTCTACGAGGCGTATCAAGATTACCATTACCTGATGAATCTCACCGAAGAACTGCTGCGTGGGCTTGCCCAAAAGGTGAACGGCGGTACGACGCTGAACTACCAGGGTGAAACCATCGATCTGGGCAAACCTTTCGACCGTCTGACCATGGCCGAGGCCATCGCCAAGTACAACCCCGGGTATTCGTTGCAAGAGCTGTCGAAGATCGAAACCCTGCGCGGCGCGCTGGAGAATTTCAAGGTCGAGGTCTTCCCCACCGACGGGTTTGGCCTTCTGCAACTCAAGCTGTTCGAGCAAACCACCGAGGACAAACTGATCCAGCCGACTTTTATCGTCGCCCATCCGACCGACGTTTCGCCGCTGGCGCGCAGCAACGACAAGAATCCGGCGGTGACCGACCGCTTCGAACTGTTCATCACCGGCCGCGAACTGGCCAATGGTTTCTCGGAGTTGAACGATCCGGAAGACCAGGCTGCGCGGTTCCAGCAGCAGGTGGAGGCCAAGGAAGCCGGGGACGAGGAAGCGATGTACTACGACGCCGATTATGTCCGGGCGCTGGAATACGGGTTACCCCCCACGGCGGGCGAAGGCATCGGGATCGACCGTCTGGTCATGCTGTTCACCGACAGCCCCAGCATCCGCGACGTGATCCTGTTTCCGCAAATGCGCCCTGAATAGATAAGATCAACACCCAACGCAAAAGCGCAAAGGACGCGAAGAGCGCAAAGGAAAACAAGTGACAAGGGAGAAAACAGAAACTGCGGTACTTTCGCTCACGGTAACTATAGGCACCGGCCGTAAGCGAACATCAATCCCACCGTTTTTTGAATTCCCTTTCTTCGCATTTCTTTGCGTCCTTCGCGCCTTTGCGTTGAGATTTTCACGCCTTAGCTGACGAGCTATGACCGAACCCCATCCCCCCATCCTCTGGCAGCCGTCCAGGGAACGCATCGCCCGCTCCAACATCAGCGCGTTCATCAAGCTGGTCAACAAGCGCTGGCAGGCCGGTGTCGCCGATTCAAGTGCATTGTATGAATGGTCGGTAAGCCAGCCTGAGCAGTTCTGGACCTCAGTATGGGATTTTTGCGGCGTGATCGCCGAGAGCCGTGGCGAACGCGTGCTGCTCGATGGCGACAAGATGCCGGGCGCGCAATGGTTCCCCGACGCGAAGCTGAATCTCGCGGAGAACCTGCTGCGCCGGCGTGACGATGAGACAGCCATGGTGTTCTGGGGTGAGGACAAGGTCCGCCGCCGCATGAGCTTCGCGGAAGTTTACGACGCCGTATCCCGCACGGCGCAGGCCATGTCAGCGGCCGGCGTCAAGCAAGACGATCGCATTGCGGCCTTCATGCCGAACATGCCCGAGACCATCATCTTCATGCTTGCGGCAGCCAGCCTCGGTGCAATCTGGTCGTCCTGCTCACCTGATTTCGGCGTACAAGGCGTACTCGACCGCTTCGGCCAAATCGAACCGGTGATGCTGTTCGCGGTAGAGGGTTATCACTACAACGGCAAGGTAATCGACACCTTGCCGCGCATTGCGCAAATCGCGAAGAATCTGCCGTCGTTGAAGCGTACCGTGATTGTTTCCTATACGCGCGAGCGTCCCGACATCTCCACGATTCAGAAGGCCGTGCATCTGGGCGATTTCGTCGGCCGCCATGTCGGCGGGACCATCGAGTTCAAGCGGCTGCCGTTCAACCACCCGCTCACTATCCTGTATTCCTCCGGCACCACCGGCGTGCCGAAGTGCATCGTGCACGGTGCCGGCGGCACGCTGCTGCAACACCTCAAGGAGCACCAACTCCATACCGACCTGAAACGCGGCGACCGCCTGTTCTACTTCACCACCTGCGGCTGGATGATGTGGAACTGGCTGGCTTCAGGCCTCGCGACTGGCGCAACATTGTTGCTGTACGACGGTTCGCCGTTCTACCCCGGTCCGCGCGTGCTGTTCGATTTTGCCGACGAAGAGCGCATGACCGTGTTCGGGACGTCGGCCAGATACATCGACGCGCTGAACAAGGCCGGCGCCAGGCCGGTCGAAACCCATGCACTGTCTTCGTTGAAAACCCTGACTTCGACCGGTTCGCCGCTGGTTCCGGAGAGCTTCGACTACGTCTACCGCGCGATCAAGAAGGATTTGTTGCTGTCTTCCATCTCGGGCGGCACGGACATCGTTTCCTGCTTCGTGCTCGGCAATCCGGCCCTGCCCGTGTACCGCGGCGAAATCCAGTGCCGCGGTTTCGGTTTGGACGTTCGGGTTTTCGACGACGACGGCAAGCCGGTTGTCGGCGTCAAAGGCGAGCTCGTCTGCACATCGCCGTTTCCGTCCATGCCGATCTATTTCTGGAACGACGCCAGTGGAGCCAAGTATCACGCAGCCTATTTCGATCGCTTCCCCGGTGTCTGGTGCCACGGTGACTACATGGAGCTCACGTCCCGCGGCACCGCCGTCATATACGGACGCTCGGACGCTACCCTCAACCCGGGCGGCGTGCGCATCGGAACTGCGGAGATCTATCGCCAGGTCGAGTGCCTCGAGGAAGTCGTGGAAAGCCTGGTGATCGGCCAGGACTGGGACAACGACGTCCGCGTGGTGCTGTTCGTGCGGTTGCGCAAAGGGCTGGGGCTCGACGACAGCCTGTCCAGGAAGATCAAGGATCAGATTCGCAGCAATACCACAACACGTCACGTGCCCGCCAAGATCGTTCAGGTGGCCGACATCCCGCGCACCAAGAGCGGCAAGATCGTCGAACTGGCGGTACGCAACGTGGTGCATGGCAATCCGGTCAGGAACATCGAAGCGCTCGCCAATCCGGAAGCGCTGGAGCACTTCAAGGACATCGCCGAACTGCAGACCTGAGCGTGGACGGCGTCGGCCTGCCTGTCACTTTCCCTTTTCCCCTTTCGTCCTTATACCCCGCCCCGGTACTTGACGATACCCCTACCGGGTACTAGAGTGGAAACATGGATCCAGTTACTCCGGTCACCGTGAACCTGGCGATCGACGGCATGACCTGTGCCGCCTGCGCCAGCCGCATCGAAAAAGCATTGGCCAGGCTGCCGGGCGTCGATGCCGCGGTGAACCTCGCAACCGAACGCGCCCGCGTCCGCTTTGCGCCGGACATCACCGATATCCCCACGCTGATGGAAACCGTGCACAAGGCCGGCTATGGCGCGCGCGAATTGGCCGTTACATCGCGCGAGGCCGAGAAATCCCGTCGTATCGAAAATTACCGGCGGGAGTTGCAATGGTTCTGGTTTTCGGCGGCCCTGACGCTGCCGCTGCTGCTGCAGATGGGCGCCATGTTCGCGGGCTCCCATGAGGATTATTTGCCACGCTGGTGGCAATGGCTGCTCGCCACCCCTGTGCAATTCTGGATCGGCAGACGCTTCTACCTGGGCTCCTGGAACGCTCTGCGCGGCGGCGCTGCAAACATGGATGTCCTGGTCGCGCTCGGCACCAGCATGGCCTACCTGTATAGCACAGTAGTGACCATGTTCGGTCTGCATCACCATCACGTCTACTTCGAAGCCAGCGCGGCCATCATCACCCTTGTCCTCATGGGCAAACTGCTGGAAGCGCGGGCCAAGAGCAGAACATCCGGCGCCATCGAAAAACTTCTCCAGTTACAACCGAAGCAGGTGAGAATCGAACGCAACGGTCAGATCCCGGATGTGGATCTGGCCTCGGTCGTGGCTGGCGACATTGTCATCGTGCGCCCCGGCGAGCGCATCGCCGTCGACGGCGACGTCGTCGACGGCGCATCCAGCGTCGACGAGAGCATGCTGACCGGTGAGAGTATGCCGCTCGCCAAGCGCGTCGGCGATCGGGTCTACGCGGCGACGCAGAATCAAAGTGGTGTTCTGAAAATTCGCGCCACCGGCGTCGGCTCAAGCACCCAACTTGCAGATATCGTCCGGCTGGTCGAGGAAGCCCAGGGTAGCAAGGCGCCGATACAGCGGCTTGCCGACCGCATTTCCGGGATCTTTGTCCCCGTCGTTCTGGCAACCAGTCTGGTTACCCTGCTCGGATGGTGGATGGCAGCGGGAGATTTCACGCAAGCGCTGGTCAACGCGGTGGCGGTGCTGGTGATCGCCTGCCCGTGCGCATTAGGCCTGGCAACGCCGACCGCCATCGCGGTCGGGACGGGCCGGGGCGCGCAGTCGGGAATTCTGGTGCGCAGTGCGGACGCGCTCGAACGCGCGGAAAAGATCGGCGTGCTGGTCGTGGACAAGACCGGAACGCTTACACTTGGTCAGCCCGTCGTTACCCAAATCCTCCCTGCGGCGGGATGCGATGAAGCCGAAGTGCTGCGGCTTGCCGCCTCTCTGGAGCAGCATTCCGAGCATCCACTGGCACTGGCCGTGCTGGCGCGCAGTCGGGACGCCGGCATTGCCCTGCTGAGCGTAACCGAATTCGAAGCGACGCCCGGATCGGGTGTGCGCGCACAAATCGGCGGACGGCGGTTTTTGCTCGGTTCCCCGCGCTTTGTGGCAGATCAAGCCATCGCCCTCGATGAAGACGCCGTGCATCGCCTCGCGGGCTCCGGGGCAACCGTAATAGCGCTGGCAGATGAGCAACGTATGTTGGGGATGATCAGCATCGCCGACGAAGTTTATCCGGGCTCCGCTGCAGCCATCGCACAACTGAAGGCGTTGGGTATCGAAGTCATCATGCTGACCGGCGACAACATGGCCACCGCAGCCGCCGTTGCTGCGACATTGGACATCGACCGGTTTCGCGCGGAGGTATTGCCCGGCGACAAAGCGGCGGAAGTCGGCCGGCTCAAGCAAACCGGACGCGTCGTGGCAATGGCCGGAGACGGCATCAACGACGCACTGGCGCTGGCGGCGGCCGACGTCAGTTTTGCCATCGGTGCGGGATCGGACATCGCAATCGAATCGGCAGACGTCACACTGATGCGAAACGACATGATGAGCATCGTCGATGCGATCCGCCTGTCCCGGGCGACGCTCGGGAAAATCCGCCAGAATCTGTTTTTCGCATTTTTTTACAACGTTTTGGGCATTCCACTCGCCGCGCTCGGCATGCTCAACCCGGTGATCGCCGGCGCGGCCATGGCGCTGTCTTCGGTGTCGGTGGTCGCCAACTCGCTACTGTTGAAGAAATGGAAATCCCTCAAATCGTGAATAAGGAAAAACCATGGAAACGACCGTGCTGAAAGTCGACGGCATGAGCTGCGGTGGCTGTGTACGCAGCGTGACGAATGTGCTGAAGGCGCTGCCCGGCGTGGCAGACGCGGAGGTATCGCTGGAAAAAGCAGAGGCGAAAGTGACTTTCGACCCTGCACGGGCAAATCCGGCCGCACTTCGAAAAGCCATCGAGGATGCCGGCTATGAAGCGCACTAAGGAGCACGCTACTCATGCCGTGCACCGCGCCGACAAGCCGAAGTTGCTCAAGCGGCTGAACCGGGTGGAAGGACAAGTGCGCGGCATCGCCAGGATGATCGAGGAGGATCGTTACTGCGTCGACGTGCTCACGCAGGTTGCCGCAGTCCGATCGGCGCTGGATGCCATGGCACTGCAAATGCTGCGCGACCACACGCACGGCTGCGTGCAAGGCGCAATCCGTTCCGGCCGGGGCGAAGCCGCCATCGACGAACTGCTGGTTGTCGTGGAAAAATTCGCTCGTTAGGGCAATGCCGCCGAGCGCAAGAAAGTCGAGCGCCTGAAGTACGAGTTCGTTTCCACGGTCAGTCACGAACTGCAAAACCGCCTTCAGGGGATTACCAGAACTTCCACCAACTGCCGCGCTCCCCAAGCTTCACTTTCGTATTGGGGAAATTGGCTGCCAATGTGCGATTGGCATCATCCCGCAATTCCTTCAGCCCCATCTGATCGTAGGCTCTCACCAGCACGGAAAGGGCGCGTTCAATGGCGGGTGCGCGGGGATAGTTGGTCAGGGCGAACTGGGCGCGGTTCACCGCTGCGACGTATGCCCCCCTGCGCAGATAATATTCGGCAACATTCACCTCGGCTGAGGCCAGCGCGTTGACCAGGTAATTCATGCGCGCGTGCGCATCGGGAGCATAGCGGCTCTGCGGAAAGCGCGTGACCAGTTCACGGAACGCATCGAACGCGTCCTGGGCCGCTCGTGGATCCCGTTCGGTCATGTCCTTGACGGTCAGGTAACCCAGTATCCCCAAGTCGTCGTTGAAATTGATCCGGCCCTTCAGGTAATAGGCGTAGTCGACGTTCGGATGGTCCGGATGCATCTTGATAAAGCGGTCGCAGGCCGCCAGCGCCTGGGCATTTTCGTTATCTTTCCAGTAGGCGTAAGCGCTCTCGATCTGCGCCATCTGCGCATAACGGCCATAGGGATAGCGCGACTCCAGCTTTTCGTAGTAGCCGATCGCCTTCTGATAGTTCTTGCTCTCGAGTTCTTCGCGCGCAGCGCTGTATAGGCGCTCCGGGCCCCAGTCCTTGGTTTCATCGAAGTTGGTGGCGCACCCTGCGACCAGCAGGAGTGCGAGAATCGCTAAACTACGTCTCATGTCGGAATCCACAAAAAGTTTGCCGGATTATATAGAAATCCCCTCGTCAGACCGGGATCGTCGTCTCGCCGTTCCCGCCGATTGCGCCGGATTGCGGCTCGATCAGGCCCTGGCCCGTCTGCTTCCCGAGTATTCGCGCAACCGCTTGCAGGAATGGATGCGCAGTGGACACATCACCGTGAACGGGGGCTCGGCATCGGCCAAGGCCAAGGTGTGGGGCGGCGAGACGGTCGTCGTTGCGCCCCAGGCCCTGCCCTCCACCACCCAACATGCCCCGGAAGAGATTCCGCTGGCTGTGGTATTCGAGGACACGGACCTCCTCGTGATCGACAAGCCGGCCGGCCTGGTGGTCCACCCCGGCAGCGGAAACTGGAGCGGCACCCTCCTCAATGCACTCTTGCGCCACACGCCGGCGCTGGCCGGTGTGCCGAGAGCAGGCATCGTGCATCGTCTCGACAAGGATACCAGCGGGCTTCTCGTCGTCGCCAAGACCATTCCGGCCCAGGTCGATCTGGTGCGCCAATTGCAAGCGCGCTCGGTGACACGCGACTACGTTGCCGTCGTGCACGGGCTCGTGGTATGCGATGGCGTGGTGGAAGCGCCCATAGGCCGCCATCCGGCGCGCCGTACCCGTATGGCGGTCATCGCCAGGGGAAAACCGGCCAAGACACATTATTTTCCGATGGAGAATGGCGCAGGCTGGACGCGATTGCGCTGTCGGCTGGAAACCGGGCGAACGCATCAGATTCGGGTGCATCTGAGTTCAATCGGCCATCCCCTGATCGGCGATCCGGTGTACGGCATCAGTCAACGCAAGAGCGCGTTGCCGGCGGCGGCGCTGGAGTTCCCCAGGCAGGCCTTGCACGCGGCCAGACTGGCGTTGATTCATCCGGTTACCGGGGAAGAGCTGTCATGGGAGTCGGTGCTGCCAGCCGATATTTCCGGCCTCATCGATCTGTTGAAAAATGCCCACCCGGCCTGAAGACTGGATCATTCCCGACTGGCCGGTGCCGGAACGCGTTCATGCGCTGATCACCAGTCGCAACGGCGGGAGCAGCACCGGGCCTTACGCGAGCATGAACCTCGGCTTTCGCGTGGACGACGATCGCCACGCCGTCGAGGCCAACCGCCGGTTGCTGAAGCACTTCCTGCCCACCGAGCCGAGATGGCTGGAGCAGGTACACGGTACAACCGTCGTCAAGGCGGAAACGGTCACCCATCCCGTACTGGCGGATGCGTCGGTTACGAAAAACCCGGGCTGTGTCAGCGTGGTCATGGTCGCGGATTGCCTGCCGATCCTGTTTGCGGACCGCACCGGAAGTGTCGTCGCGGCGGCCCATGCGGGCTGGCGCGGCCTTGCCGCCGGCGTCATCGAAAACACCGTACACGCGTTCGACGCGCCCCCACAGAACCTGTTCGCTTACCTTGGCCCGGCCATCGGGCCCGCCGCGTTCGAAGTCGGCAACGAGGTGCGCGATGCATTTATTGCAGCCGACCAGGCAGCGGGCCTCGCATTTCGCTCCCATAGACCGGGCAAATGGCTCGCCGATCTGTTTGTGCTTGCACGGCAGCGGCTCGCCAGATCTGGCGTGCGGAACGTGTACGGCGGCGGACTCTGCACGTATTCCGACCCGGCGCGCTTCTTCTCCCACCGGCGCGACAGGGTGTCGGGCAGGATGGCCGCGCTTATCTGGATCGAGGACTGATCGGCGCACTTGACAGGCCCGCTATACTGCATAGTTGGCCTCACATACCCAGTCCGCATGTCCACTCTTGCCTGGATCATCGTCTCCACGGTCGTCGGCGCGTTGCTGAGCGTAGTCAGCGCCGCTGCGCTCGCCCTGCGGGCCTCCGCAAACCAGGTGCCGATGCTGATCAGCTATGCCATCGGCGCGCTGTTGGGCGCGGTTTTCCTGGAGATCCTGCCGCACGCCTTCGAACAAACGGGCAGCGCGCACAGCCTCGCTGCCGTGATCTTGGGCGGCATCCTGTTTTTCTTCGTGCTGGAAAAACTGGTGCTCTGGCGGCATTGCCATGCGGAGCAATGCGAAGCCCACGATCACCACGCCGATCCGAACGATCACGGCCGCAGCGGCATGATGATCATGGTGGGCGACACCATTCACAATTTCGTCGATGGCATCCTGATCGCGGCGGCCTTCATCGCCGATACCGGATTGGGCATCGTGACGGCGCTGGCGATCATCGCCCACGAGATACCTCAGGAAGTCGGCGATTTCGTGATCCTGCTGCACTCCGGCTTCAGCAAGGCCAAAGCGTTTGCGTTCAACCTGATTTCGAGCGGTGCTACGCTGGTCGGCGGACTGCTCGCCTATTTTGCCTTGCGCTCGTTGCAGGGGTGGGTGCCGACGCTGCTGGGGTTGGCGGCCGCGAGCATGCTCTATGTCTCCGTGGCCGACCTGATTCCCGGCCTGCACCGGCGCCCGGAGCTGCGCGCCACTCTGGAGCAGGTCGTATTGATCTCGCTGGGAATCGGTTCAATCGTGCTGGTCCGGTTTTTCGTCGGCGGCGTGGCCTGAGGCGGCCCTGCGTCGGCGCTGGGGCGTGCCCAGTATCCAAAGGAACAGTCCGAGCGGGAGAATGCCGTAGCAAAGCAAGGTCATTGCACCTGACATGAAATCCGGCTCGGTCACCGCCATCATGATGACGATGTAGAGCCATCCAATCGCTACGATGTACATGGGGTGCCGGCTTGACTCGCGGGGATCGGCAGTCAAGAATTCTAACTGCTTCGCCATCCGGCGCGCCTGCGCTTCCAGCGGCCCAATGACTCCCCCCCCGACCAACTCCACCGGTGCCGTCTTGCAGGAAATCAGCCGCGCCAGTGCAGGCATCGTCGAAAAATTCCTGCGCCAGCTCCCTTCCGCCGGCACCGGTGACGTGGCGGCCCTCATGCGGGTTTTCGCGACCGCCGACGGCCGGCAGCTCGAAAAACTGCGCTCGCTCGAAGAGACGTTCTATCGGGATCATTTTGCATTGTGGGGGCAACTGAGCGCACCGAGCGAGGACGGAGCGACCGCTGCCGCACAAAGCGACAGCCGTTTCGAAGCGCCCGAGTGGCGGTTGCCCTTCTTCCAATACATGCAGCAGGCGTATCTGCTAAACGCACGTTTCCTGCTGAACCTTGGTGATCTGGCAGAACTGGAGCCGCACGCCAAACGGCGGCTGCAATTCCAGCTGCGCCAACTGGCCGACGCAATGTCGCCGAATAACTATGCGGCAACCAATCCCGAAGTCATCAAACTGGCGGCCGAAACCAGCGGCGAGAGCCTGGCGCAAGGCATGAAACTGCTCGCGGGCGATGTCGCCCGCGGACGTATTTCGATGACGGACGAGCAGGCTTTCGAAGTCGGCCGCAACCTCGCCATCACGCCCGGTTCGGTGGTCTTCGAGAACGAAGTGATGCAGTTGATCCAGTACGCTCCGGCAACCGCGAAAGTCTATGAATACCCGTTGCTGATTGTGCCGCCGTTCATCAACAAGTACTACATCCTCGACCTGCAGCCGGAAAACTCCTTCGTTCGCTTCTGTGTCGAACAGAGTTTCAGCACTTTCATCGTTTCCTGGCGAAACATCCCTCCTGAACTGGGACAACTGGGATGGGACGATTACATCCAGAAAGGCGTGTTCGCGCCGTTCGAGGCAATCAAGGCGATCAGCGGCGCCGACAAGGTCAATGCGCTTGGCTTCTGCGTGGGCGGCACCCTGCTCTCATGCGCGCTCGCGGCGATGGCCGCGAGAAATGACAACCTCGTTTCCTCGTTGACGCTGCTGGCGACCATGCTGGATTTTTCCGAAACCGGAGACATCAGCGTTTACATCGATCGCGATTTTGTCGAACGCAGCGAGCAGGATTTTCGGGAACCGGGCTTGATGCCGGGAAGCAGGCTCGCAAGCACATTCGCGACGCTGCGCGCCAACGATCTGGTCTGGCATTTCGTCATCAACAACTATCTCAAGGGCAGACAACCGCGGGCCTTCGACCTGCTCTACTGGAATGCGGACGGCAGCAATCTGCCGGGACGGCTCTACGCCTACTATCTGCGTAACATGTACTTTGAGAATAGTCTGAGAATTCCCGGTAGACTCGAAGCGGGCGGTGTGCCGCTGGACCTCGGCGCAATCACCGCCCCCGCCTACATTGTCGCAACGCGAGAAGATCACATCGTTCCGTGGAAATCCGCCTATGCGAGCGTCGGACTGCTGGGTGGGCGCACCGAATTCGTGCTCGGTGCAAGCGGTCATGTGGCGGGTATCGTGAACCCCGCTTCGAAAAACCGCCGCCACTTCTGGCTCAATCCATCTGCTAATGCAGATGCAGACGCATGGCTCGCTGACGCAACGCAGCAAGCCGGCAGTTGGTGGAAGCATTGGGCGGCTTGGTTGAGCAGCCGATCGGGAATACAGGGACCTGCGGCGGCGGATCCTGGAAATCAGCAATACCCGGTACTCGAAGTGGCGCCGGGTCGGTATGTGAAAGAGAAGTCGGCGTAGCAATAACCGGCAGGGCCATAAAAACGACATCGAGGAGGAAGGCGATCATGGCAAAAAGAATCGTTCTGGTAACCGGGGGCATGGGCGGTCTGGGTGAATCCATCTGCACGAAGATGGCCGACCAGGGTTATGTGGTCGTCACCACGTATTCGCCGGGAAATAAAACGGCTGGCGAGTGGCTGGCCGGAATGAAGAAGCGCGGATATGATTTTCGCGGCTATGCGGCAGACGTATCCGACTTCGACTCATGCACAGCCTGCGTGCAAAAGGTGCGGTCCGAGGTCGGCGCGGTCGACGTACTGGTCAACAACGCCGGCATCACACGCGACATGACGTTCAAGAAAATGACCAAGGCCGACTGGGATGCCGTCATCCGGGCCAATCTCGACAGCGTCTTCAACATGACCAAGCAAGTGCTCGATGGCATGGTCGAGCGCGTGTGGGGCCGCGTCATCAATGTGTCGTCGGTTAATGGCCAGAAAGGCGCCTTCGGCCAGACCAACTATTCAGCCGCCAAGGCCGGCATGCACGGATTCACCAAGGCACTGGCTTACGAAGTGGCGCGCAAAGGCGTAACGGTCAACACAATCTCGCCAGGCTACATCGGAACCAAGATGGTGACCGCCATTCCACAGGACATCCTGGACACGAAAATTCTGCCGCAGATCCCACTGAATCGACTGGGCCTGCCTGCGGAAGTGGCCGGGCTGATTATTTACCTGGCCTCGGATGAAGCCGCATTCGTCACGGGCGCCAATATTTCAATCAACGGCGGCCAGCACATGTCGTGAAAGGCAGGGCCGAGGGCCGAGGAGCGGGGGACGAACGTCCAGGACTTGTTTCAAATCCAGCTTTTTCTTGTCCCTTACCCCCACTTCCCGGTCCTCGCCGTGCCGTTTCATGTCATCCGACTGACCTTTTGTGCACTGAATCAGGGCAAAAAAAACCCCGGCGAGATACCGCCGGGGTTGAACCTTTACCAAAGGAAGACCTTTAGATAAAGGGGGAGGAGCCTTGCAATCGTTACTTCGCGGTACTCTTCACGGCCTTTGCCGTCGCCGCTGCGGCCGCCCGCACATTGGCATCCGCGTATCCGGCCGTCTGTCTGACAGCCTTCGAAATTCCTTCAATAACCGTCTTGGCATTCGCCATCGCCGCTTTCGCGGCGGCTGCCGTGGCTTCCGGCTGCGGGATCGAAGAGGATTTCAACACTTCATCGACCCATTCCAAGACTTCCTGATTGGTACTAAGCAATGTCTGTTCCAGGAGATCACCCAATTCGCTGGAGGCCTGTCTGCCGATTTCGTAAACATTTCTGGAGTAACCCGACAATTTGTCCGCCCCGGCTCGGAATTGTCCGGTCCATGCGGACAAGCCCGCCATATCGGTCGCCTTGGGAAGCGCATGGATGTTTACCATACCTTCCTGGAGTAACAACCTGGTCGCCTCGAGATTCAGCTTGATCAGCATTTCCCAAGCGTTAAACCCGATCTGAAACGCCCGGATCGCCGTCTCAGCCTGTTTCTTGTTCAACGCGACAAATTTTTCGGCGGCTTGACTCATATCGTAACCTCATATTCTGTATACATTAAACAATCCTGTATCGATTGATTCTCAAGCAACATGCTGCGTTGCAGCAGATCAATAGTAGGCATCGCAAAAATTCGTGTCAAATATTTCTTTCGCAATGCATAAACTTTAGGAAAACCTAATTTTCATATGGTTATAATGCCGTTCTAGCGCGCTGCCGCAGACTTATCCCCAAGCTCACCATCGACGAATGCAGGGTAACTTTCCGGACTGCACAAAAAATGACTGAAGAATTCCGCCTGATAAAGAAATATCCGAATCGCCGTCTGTACGACACGGCAACGAGCAGCTACATCACGCTCGCCGACGTGAAGCAACTCGTACTCGATCAGGTGATTTTCAAAGTGGTCGATGCGAAGAGCGAGGAAGACCTCACCCGCAGCATCCTTCTGCAAATCATTCTCGAGGAAGAAAGTGCGGGAGCGCCAATGTTCTCGTCGGACATGCTTTCGCAGATCATCCGTTTCTATGGCAACGCGATGCAGGGAATGATGGGCAGCTATCTGGACAAGAATATCCAGACCTTCGTCGAAATTCAACGCCGGCTGCAGGAACAAAGCGTGCCGAAGTTCGGCGACAATCCCATGCTGAACGCCGAGGCATGGAGCCAGTTCGTAAAAATGCAGGGGCCGACGATCCAGGGCCTGATGTCGAGCTATCTCGAGCAGAGCGCCAACACCTTCCTCGACATGCAGCAACAGCTTCAGAAGCAGGCGCGCTCGATTTTCGGCAATTTCCCGTTCGGAACCAATTTCGCGGGCGCAGCCGGCGAGGGCAAGTCGGACGCGCCGTCTTCCGATTCTGAAGCATTCAAGCAGCCGCAGAAAAAAACCGCCTCCTGAAAACGGACAGCAGAATTCGCGCGGCGCGGAGCTTTAGTTTCCGCGCCGTTTTTCATCCGATCACCGCATGCCTGCCACCAAAGCAATGTCCCGCAACAAACAAGCCGCGCAGCCGAAAGTCGGGTTCGTTTCGCTCGGCTGTCCGAAGGCTCTCGTGGATTCGGAGCGCATTCTCACGCAGCTTCGCGCCGAGGGCTATCTCATCTCCGGCAGCTATCAGGATGCGGATCTGGTCGTGGTCAATACCTGCGGCTTCATCGACGCAGCGGTGGAAGAATCGCTCGATGCTATCGGCGAAGCGCTCGCCGAGAACGGCAAGGTTATCGTCACCGGCTGTCTCGGTGCCAAGGGCGACATGGTCAGGCAGGCGCACCCGCAAGTTCTCGCTGTCACGGGACCGCAAGCCACCGACCAGGTCATGCGCGCCGTGCACGATCACCTGCCGAAGCCGCACGATCCTTTTTCGGATCTTGTGCCGCCGCAAGGCATCAAGCTCACGCCCAAACACTTTGCCTATCTGAAGATCTCCGAAGGGTGCAACCATCGCTGCACGTTCTGCATCATTCCTTCCATGCGCGGCGACCTCGTCAGCCGTCCGGTCGGCGAGGTAATGCAGGAAGCCGAGAACCTGGTCAAGGCCGGCGTCAGGGAATTGCTGGTGATCTCTCAGGACACCAGCGCCTACGGTGTGGACATCAAGTATCGCACCGGCTTCTGGGGTGGCAGGCCGTTGAAAACCCGCATGACCGAACTGACGCAGGCTCTCGGCGAACTCGGCGTATGGGTGCGCTTGCACTACGTCTACCCTTACCCGCACGTCGACGAGATCCTGCCGCTGATGGCCGAAGGCAAAGTCCTGCCTTATCTCGACGTTCCGTTCCAACACGCCAGCCCGCGCATTCTCAAATTGATGAAACGCCCTGCGAACGCGGAGAACAATTTGGAGCGCATTCGCGCCTGGCGCGAAATCTGTCCCGATCTCACCATCCGCAGTACGTTTATCGCCGGCTTCCCGGGGGAAAGCGAGGCGGAATTCTCCGCGTTGCTGGAATTTCTCGAAGAAGCGCAACTCGATCGCGTGGGTTGTTTCGCCTATTCTCCGGTGGAAGGCGCATCGGCCAATGCCTTGCCCGATGCACTGCCGGACGAAGTCAGGGAAGAACGCCGCGCTCGCTTCATGGCCGTGCAGGAAAAAATCAGCGCCCAGCGACTGAAACGCAGAGTGGGCATGACGCTTACAGTGCTGGTGGACGAAGCCACCGGGAATCAGGCCGTCGGCCGCTCCAGCGCTGATGCACCGGAAATCGATGGCGTCGTGCATATCAGCAAGGCGAAGAATGCCAATGCCGGCGATTTCGTCCAAGTGCGCATTACCCGCTCGGATGCGCACGACCTCCACGGCGACCTGGTTTCCTGATCGATGCTGGAGCGGCTGAAGACCTGGGCGGCCGCCCTCAAGCGCGAAGCGCTCGTCCTCTGGTTCGGCTCGCGAGATCCGCGCACGCCGTGGTATGCAAAATGGCTGGCGGCATTCATCGTCGCCTACGCACTCTCGCCGATCGACCTGATTCCCGATTTCATCCCGATCGTCGGTTACCTCGACGAAATCATCCTGCTGCCGGGCGCGATCTGGCTGGTATTGAAGCTGTTGCCCCGGGAAGTGCTGCTGGATTCCCGCGCCAGAGCGCAGGCCTGGCTGGAAGCGCATCGACCGAAGCCGCGCAACTGGATTGCCGCCGCGGCAATCGTGCTGCTGTGGATCCTGGCTTTGTGGGCGCTGTGGGCATGGCTGATTCATCCACGCCTTTCGCTTACCTGAAGACGAGTCAGGCCGCCGCGCCGGCAATCCGCCGGTAGAACTCCAGGACTTCGACCGCATCGCGCGTGCGGCGCATCGGCGGCAGGCTGCGCCAGATGCGCTTGCCGTAATGTTTGGTGATCAGCCGCGGATCGCAGATCATGAGCACGCCGCGATCGTTCTCGTCGCGGATCAGGCGGCCGGCGCCCTGCTTGAGCGTGATCACCGCCTGCGGCAACTGATACTCCATGAACGCATTGCGGCCCTCCGCGTTGATCGTTTCGATGCGTGCCGCCAGTACCGGGTCGTCCGGCGGCGCGAATGGCAGGCGGTCGATGATCACCAGCGACAACGCTTCGCCGCGCACGTCAACACCCTCCCAGAACGACTGGCTGCCCAGCAGCACTGCATTGCCCAGCTTGCGGAAGCGTTCCAGCAGCTCCGTGCGCGATCCCTCTCCCTGCATGAGCAACGGATAATCCATGCCCATCTTCTTCATCCCGGTTTCCATCAACTCGCGCGCTTCACGCATGGCTCTCAAGCTGGTGAACAGAAAGAAGGTGCGGCCTTCGGCCGCTTCGATCACAGGTAGCGCGGCATCGACGGCTTTGCGCGTATAACCCTCCGAGTTCGGCTCCGGCAGCCCCTCGGGGACGTAGAGCACAGCCTGATTCGCGTAATCGAACGGGCTTTCCCAGAACGCGGTGGCGGCGTCCGCCAATCCCATCTCGCGCTGATAGTGCGAGAAATTGCCTTGCACCGACAGCGTTGCCGAAGTGAAAATCCAGGCGCGCGGATTGCCGCTGATCTGGCGGTGGAAAATATCCGCAATCGACAGCGGCGTCGCATTCAGGTGAACCGAGCCGCCGAAGATCTCGATCCAGCGCACCCACGCCCTGTCCTCCTCTTCCTCCCAGCGCGCGAGCGCGTTGACGAGTTCCATCCCCCGTGTCCAGCAGTTGTGCAATCCCTCCGAGCGATCGGCCTGCGACTCCAGCAACGCCGTCAGATCGGTCAATCGTGTCAAGGCCACATCGAACGCAGCCATGAAAGCCGAATTATCCTGCATTGCGGAGTAAGGCTGCCGGCCGGATTCTTCGCGGAATTGCAGCCGCAGATCGCGCGCCGATTTTTCCAGCGCGGCCGACGCCTCCGGCAACGCGGCATTGTCTTTCGCGGAGATCGCCGTCTCGATGCGAGTGTCGCGAGCCAGTTCGATGAGCTGGCTGCTGGACACACTCTCGCCGAAGAACAGGCTGGCGGTTTCGGGCAACTGGTGGGCCTCATCGAAGATCACCGCATTGCATGCCGGCAGCAGTTCCGCCACACCCTCGTCGCGCAACACGACGTCGGCGAAGAACAGGTGATGGTTGACCACCACCACATCCGCCTCCATCGCCTGTTTACGCGCTTCCATGACAAAGCAGTCCTTGTAATTCGGACAATCGCCGCCCAGGCAATTCTCGCGGGTCGACGTCACCTGCGGCCACACGGTCGCGTCCTCCGGCACTTCGGCCAGCCCGCTGCGATCGCCGGTCCTGCTGGTCTTTGCGTAGGACTCGATGCGCGCCAGATAGACCACGTCGTCGCGGTTCAGGAAGCGGCCGTCGTTCTTGGCGCGTTCCAGGTGGTAATGGCAGACGTAATTGGCGCGGCCTTTGAGCAGCGCCACGGTAACCGGGACCTGCAGTGCATTGCGCACCATCGGAATATCACGATTGTAGAGCTGGTCCTGCAGCGTCTTCGTGCCGGTGGAGACGATCACCTTGCCACCCTTGGACAGGGCCGGAACCAGGTAGGCGAAGGTCTTTCCGGTTCCAGTGCCGGCCTCGGCGATGAGCAATCCGTTACTCTCGATTGCCTGCGCGACCGCCCGTGCCATTTCCACTTGCTGCGGACGCAGACGGTAGCCGGGAATCGCGTTGGCGAGCGGGCCGGAATCGGCGAAGAACTGCTGCAGGTCTGTACTCAAGATAACGTACATCTTAACGCGAGCCACGCATCCGGTGGTCGGGGTGAAGGACGGACTGCTGTCACCGCGCAAAGCGATGAAAGTGACATACTTGCAGCAGACCCGTTTGATCGCCCAGTTGTCGACGATACCGCGTGAATAGGCAAACAAGATCAGTTTCAGCAGTACTTCAAGCCGCTAGGCCGGCGCGCCGGTCGCGTCATTGCAGAACCGCTCGTCCAAACCGGACAGATCCAGTTCGTGATCGAGCAGATGATTCAACGCGTACTCGAACGTGACGTCGAATCCGCCACGCTTCAGCTCTCGCACCACGAGCAGGGCTCGCAGCGGCTTCCCCATGACCTACGGCTTCCCCGTAACCGGCGCAGTCTCGTTCAGAATGAGCCAGTACAAGCCGAGCTGCCGCACCGCCTCGATGAATTGGACGAAGTCGACGGGCTTTCGCACGTAGCTGCTGGCTCCGAGGCTGTAGCTACGGATGAGATCCTGCTCCTCGACCGAGGAGGTCAAGACGACGACGGGAAGAAGCTTCGTGAACTCGTCGGAGCGCAGGGCCTTGAGAACCTCGAGGCCGTCGACCTTCGGAAGCTTGAGGTCGAGAAGGATGATCTGCGGCATGGCCGTCCGGTCCCGGTTCGCGTGAGCGCCTCGAGCGAACAGGTAGTCGAGCGCCTCAACGCCATCACGTGCCACGACGATCGGGTTCATGACGTTGCTTTTCTTGAGCGCGCGAAGCGTCAGTGCCTCGTCCTTCGGATTGTCCTCTACCAGCAAGATGACCCTATCGTTGCTCATGCCACGCGATCCTTTTCGTAAAGGGTGAAGAAGAAAGTTGCTCCACGGTTGATTTCTCCTTGAGCCCAGACTTGGCCTCCGTGTCGGCTGACGACGCGTTGTACCGTCGCCAGCCCCACGCCGGTCCCCTCGAACTCGGTGGCAGCGTGGAGGCGCTGGAACACGCCGAAGAGTTTGTTCACGAAAGCCATGTCGAAGCCCGCGCCGTTATCGCGCACGAAGTACACGCGATGACCGTCGTTCGAGGTGGCGCCGAACTCGATGCGTGCCTCATCGCGCCTCCCGGTGAATTTCCAGGCGTTCCCGAAAAGATTGTCGAGCACCACCGTGAGCAGCCGAGGATCGCCTTCGCCCCCCCAGCCCTTCCTGAATCACAACGTCCACACGGCGATCGGGCTGGCTCCTCTGGAGGCGCGTGATCGCTGCTCGAGCGAGTGCACTCAGGTCTACCCCCTCGCGGTGCAACTCGCTGCGTGTGACCCGTGAGAGGGCGAGCAAGTCATCGATGAGTTGCGCCATTTGCTGGGCGGACTCACGGATGAAGGAGAAATACTTCTTGCCGTCCGCGTCGAGCTTGTCGGCATAGTCCTCGAGCAGAGCCTGGCTAAAGCCGTCGATGCTTCGGAGAGGGGCGCGAAGGTCGTGAGCAACCGAGTAGCTGAAGGACTCGAGTTCGCGGGTTGCCGCTTCCGCCGCGTCCTTCGCGCGGGCCAGGGCTTCCTGAGTGCGCTTGGTCTCGGTGACGTCGCGCGCGATCGCGTACATGGTGCCCGAGGTATCCGGGGCGCTGCTCCACGAGAGCCAACGGTACGAGCCGTCCTTGCAGCGATAGCGATTCTCGAAGTGGATCGTGGGCACATTCTTGGCGAGCTTTTCGACTTCGGCCAGCGTCGCTGCCGTGTCGTCAGGATGGACGAAATCCAAGAACGGTCGGGAGAGCAACTCCTCGCTGCTGTAGCCTAGAGCGTCGAACGCGGGGCTGACGCGCCTGAAGTACCCGTCCACGCCCGCGATGCACATCATGTCGAGCGAGAGCGTGAAAAAGCGTTCGAACACTTCGCGTTGGCGCGCAAGCTCAACGTGCGTCCGAACGCGGGCGAGAAGCTCGCGCGCGGCGAATGGCTTGACGAGGTAGTCGTCGGCGCCCGCCTCCAACCCTTCGATAGTCGACTCTTCGCCCGCCCGCGCGGACAAGAGGATGACGGGGACGTCGCGCAGGGTCGGATCAGCGCGCAACCCTCGCAAGAGGCCGAAACCGTCGAGGCGCGGCATCATCACGTCGCTAAGGACGAGAGCGGGCTTACGGAGGCGCGCCGCCTCCAGGGCGGCGAGCCCATCGACGGCCGTCTCCACTGCATAGTGCTCACCCAAGAGGTTGACGATGTAGTCGCGCAGGTCCGCGTTGTCGTCGACCACGAGGATGCGCACGTCCGCCCGCGCGGCGCTCGGGGTTAGTGTCGCTGCAGAAAGCCAGACTGCGTCGAGCTTTGAACCACTGGACCAGCGCAGCGCCTCTTCGACGAAGGGCATCGCGCCCTTCGCGGTCCACGCGGTGGATCGCTTCGCGACGATACGCTCAGGCGGCAGGTGGGCAAACCCTCGTGGGATTGAAACAGTGAACGTCGTGCCCTCGCTGGGCCTGCTCGCAACCTGAACGGTGCCTCCGTGGAGCCGCACCATATCGTGCACGAGCGCGAGCCCGATCCCCGACCCCTCGTGCGTGCGCGACCTGGCCCCGTGAACCCGGTGGAACCGCTCGAAGAGGTGGGGCAGTTCCTTTTCTGGGATGCCCGTGCCGGTATCCCGAACCTTGAACTCGGCGTGATCGCCGCACCAACGAACCGAAACGCCGATCGAGCCCTCGAACGTGAACTTGAGCGCGTTCGACAACAGGTTGAGCACGATCTTCTCCCACATGTCCTGGTCGACGTGGATTGGCTCCGGCAGCGATTCGCAGGCGACCTCGAACGTCAGGCCGGTGCCCTCGATGGCCGAACGGAAGGCGCTGGCAAGGTAAGTGGTCATCGCGGCGAGATCGCTAGGCTCGTAAGACGCCTGCACACGGCCGGACTCGATGCGCGAGAAATCGAGGAGCGAGTTGACCAGCTTCATCAGCCGAAACGTGTTTCTACGGACCATCTGCAGAGGCTCGCCGGAGAGCGCTTGCTCGGGTGAGGACAGTGCATCCTCCGTCGGGCCGAGTATGAGCGTCAGAGGCGTCCGAAATTCGTGGCTGACGTTGGAGAAGAACGCAGTCTTGGCTCGGTCGAGCTGGGCCATTGCTTCGACCCGCTTCTTCTCGTCTTCGTAGGCTCGCGCCACGCCGATAACGGTTGCAAGCTGTGCGGCGACAAGATCCACGAAATCTCGATAGTGAGTATCAAAAGTAAGACGCGGACTGATTCCTGAAATCAGAACTCCGACCACGCTGTGCTGATCCGCAGAGGCAATGGGAGAGGCGACGGCGAGGTTCGCAGCTTCCGGCCAGGGCCCACCAGGCAAGGAACCGAGACGCGAAATCAGGCCTTCAATCGCGATGGGCTCTCGTTGGCTGATGACCCGAGAGATTTCCGGGATGATTCCGCCGCCACTGGTTCCGAGGCCGATCTCAGGAGGAAATGCCGCGTGACCTTCGGGTAATCCGGTTGATCCTGAAAGAACCAGCCTATGTGGCTCGAGCGCATCGACGAGATAGATCAGGCAGAAAGGAAGATCACCCGTGTTCTGACCCAACACGTCGGTGGCAAGCTCGATGGCATCTTCCAGTGTTCTTGCATGGACCGTCTGCTTGGAAAGCTCGTGTAGGGCGCGCGCCCGCCGCTCGCCCAGCACCGTATCTGTCACGTCCGTGACAATTTGCAGGATTCCGGCAATCGCGTCCTGGTCATCACGAAGCGGGCTGAAGGAAAAGGTGAAGTACGATTCTTCCGTGAATCCGCGTCGGGTCAGAGGGATGAGCGCCTTGCTGACTTCAACCCGCTCTGCGTTTCTCAGGACCCTTTGCATCCAAGGATCAATGGTTGAATAGGCTTCCGGCCAACATTCGCGGAACGTCGCGCCCAGATACTGCTGATGGCGCGGCCCCATGATGACTGAATAGCCATCGTTGTAGATTTGAGTTTGATCCGTTCCCCAGAAGATAATGGCGGGAGTCGGCAGTTCCTGGATCGTGCTCAGATAGTTTCGCAGGCTCCGCGGCCAAGAATTGATCGGACCCAGAGAAGTTGCACTCCAGTCCTTGCCACGAATGAGCTGGCCGGTCTCTCCCCCAGCCGAAAACTCATGAAAGGAAACGCCGGGAACGTTGTCCTCGCCCCGCTCCGACGGCTCGTTGCGCTCGCTCATTCGCTTCCTCCCACGCGACAATAAACGACGCCTCGGCGTCCCTGCTCCGCTTCAGACAGGGCCTCAGAACTGCGGCTCATCAGGCAAATGGCTTGCGTCACATTCCTCCTCGCCTAAAGCGCATTAGGTCCGATATGCGATCGCTATAGAACTGTTGCATGAGAACTGTTGCATGGCAACAAACCTCTGGATACCGCGAACTGACTGGTGAGATTTTCCCTTAACTGATGCGAAAGAACGCTGGATGTTCTTCAAAGACAAGAGGCCAGGACGTAGCACTCTTGGGAGATTTCCCGATGGACTCGTCCCATTTCGCAGGTTCGCGGCTCGCAAAATAGAAATTTACCTGAGATATTGCTCTTGTCATATGCGAGCTGCAAGATCGTGGCATCGAGAATTTGTGGCAGTCGATGCCAGGACGGCCCGCTACAGGACGATAGAAACAATCCTAAGTTTCTCCCCGTCGTTGTCTCTGAGCAACTCTTACCGGACAGCTTCGAGCATGCCCTGAATTGCCTGCTCGATCATGAATTGGATCTGTCCCGTTTGGATGAGCGGTTCTGCAACGATGTCATGGCCGTCGGGCTCCGGGCTCCTGCAGAATTGCATTGGTCTTCACCCGCTGCGCGCTTCGCGTGTGCAAATCTCCTCAGGCCTGCTGGGGCTGCTGTTCCACGCCTCGGGCGTGGAGCGCCCGGTGCGTAACGAGATCTACAAGGATCGGCCTGCGGAACGCTGCTACGACGCGCTCGACTGGATCGTTTCGGCACCCGACTGCGTGCGCGGTTTTCGCTGATCGGCGCCGCGCGAGTTGTGTGTCGAGGCCGCTACTCCAACTGCTGTTGCATGCGCGCCGCTGGCGATGGAGGCAGCGGCGCCACGCTGCGGCGGTACTCGCCCGGCGAAGCCCCGGTCAATTTCTTGAACGCCCGATGGAATGCGCTCGGCTCGGCAAAGCCGAGTCCGAGCGCGATATCCATGACGCTTCGCTCGGAGTGACTCAAGTAGGTGATGGCTACGTCGCGGCGCAGCTGATCCTTGATGGACTGGTACGACTCTCCTTCTTCGTGGAGTCTGCGCCGCAAGGTGGCAGAGGTCGTACGCAACTCGCGCGCCAGGATTTCAAAGTCCGGCAGCTCGTGAGGCAGCGTCTGACGCAAACGTCGACGGATCCTGGCGGTCAGGCTGTTGGTGTTCTTGTATTTCACCAGGATGTTCTCCGGAATGATGCGCAGAAACTCTTTCACGCTCTGCTCATCCTGTATGACGAGCTGATCCAGATATCCGGTGTCGAATGTGATTGACGTATTCGGCTGACCGAAGCTCAGATTCGTGCTGTACATGATCCGGTATTCTGCACTCTGCGCCGGCTCCGGATACGCGAACTCTGCCAGGAGAAATCGAAGCCGACTTCCAACCGAACACGATCGTCGACTTTTGTACCGGACGCATTGCGAACGTCACCGTGCAGGTATAAATCGAATCAACTGGCAGGTTTACTCATGGGCGGGCGCCCGTATCGCGTGCGCTCTGGCCATTTTTTTCGCCTACTGCGGCGCGCGTGGGATTATTGGTCAAAGACCAAGAGAGCGTTAACTCGTGGTTTGAATTCCGGATACGCGGCCAGGACGCCCGCGTCTGACGAAAGGAATAGAGCAGTCAGCCGCCGTTCATCATGTCGGTGAAACTGCGCAGCTCCCTGGCGACACTTGCGCTGGCCTTCTCTTCCATGGCGCTGTAGCGGCGCAGCACTTCCTTGCCGAACTCGGTCACGGCGGCGCCACCGCCCGCCTTGCCGCCGGTCAGGGTGACCACCACCGGTGATTTGAAAGCCTGATTCATGGTGTCCACCAGCAGCCACGCGCGGCGATACGACATTTCCATCTGCCGCGCGGCGGCCGAGATCGATCCGGTCTCGTTGATCGCCCGCAACAGGTCGGCCTTGCCCGGCCCCATCGCGATCGCCTTGCGGAACATGATGCGGATCTGCGGCCTGAGGTCCTGCTTCGACGACTTCCTGGAGGGAGGAGTCTTTGCCATGCGTGGGGCCTTCAGGACCAGCGATCGGCGGCGGCATCATCCGCCGTGCGTGCATCAACCCAGCGCCCACCTTCCGGTGTGTTTTCTTTCTTCCAGAACGGGGCGCGCGTCTTGAGGTAATCC
Organism: Betaproteobacteria bacterium; assembly: GCA_016194905.1. Lineage (NCBI taxonomy): Bacteria > Pseudomonadati > Pseudomonadota > Betaproteobacteria > Betaproteobacteria bacterium. The sequence goes on along the minus strand of JACQAP010000029.1, from coordinate 132,405 downwards.
ATCAGGAATTCGCAAGCCTGGAAGGCCTCGCCGCGATGCGCGCTCCCCACCACCACCAGCACGATCTGGTCGGTGGGCTTGAGCGTGCCGACGCGATGCACGACCAGGGCATCATAGATATCCCAGCGCGCCTTCGCCTCCCCGACAATTTTTTCCAGCGCCTTTTCGGTCATGCCGGGATAGTGTTCGAGCGTCATCTCGTCGACGTCCGCACCTTCGTTCAGGTCGCGTACCACGCCGACGAAACTCGCAATGGCACCGATCTTCGGATTGCCGTGCCGCATGGCGGCCATTTCCGCGCCAACGTCGAAATCCCCGAACTGTACGCGTACCGTCACACTAGCCTCCGGTGACCGGCGGAAAGAAAGCCACTTCGTCGCCGTTGCCGACCGGCGTATCGGCTGCGGCCATATCCTGATTGACGGCAATACGGACCGGTTTGCCCGGTGCCAGTTCGCGTTCCCACGCCTCTCCGCGGCTGCGCAGCCAGGCCGTCAGGCCCGCGACATCCTGCACATTGCCAGGCAATTCGACCTGCTCGCGCTCGCGGCCGAAAACCTCGCGCAGCCGGGCGAAATAAAGCACTTCTACGGTGGCGATCCGGGAATCGTTGGGTGTCATGGCCTCAATTATCGCCGACTTGCAGGGTCAATGCAGCCATCGTATTTACGCCAGCTCCAGGTGCTTGAGCATGAACCGGGTAATCCCAGTGTGGTCTTCCAGGCCGAAAGTCGGCAGCGCAGTGGGGATTCTGGCGTCGGTCGCCAGCGCTACGATATGGGTATCGTCGGGGAACAGCAGTGGCGTGGCGGCGGCCAGCCGGTGGATCTCGATTTTGGGAATGGCCTGCTTCTTGAAACCTTCCACGAGGACCAGATCGCACGGCGTAAGCCGCTCGAGTAACGCCGGCAACTCGGGTTCGGATTCGTTCCTCAACTCATGCATCAGCGCCCAGCGCACGCCCGAACTTACCAAGACTTCCGTCGCCCCGGCTTGCCGGTGGCGGTACGAATCCTTCCCCGGCCGGTCGACGTCGAAAGCATGGTGAGCGTGCTTGATCACCGAAACCTTCAACCCGCGCGCGACCAGCAGTGGAACGAGGTTCTCGATCAACGTGGTCTTGCCACTTCCCGAGTACGCTGCGAAGCCGAAGATTTTCAAGAGATGCGCAACTTCTTGTGGATACGCGATGGGATTTAAATGGTTATTCTGTCGTCAGAAGGAATTATAGAGACCGGAGACCACCCATGCGCATTAGCGCTGTAAAGGCCTTCCTTGGTTCGCTGACGGCAGCAATGCTGGCGGCCACGCCCGCGCTTGCCCATCACGGCTGGAGCGGATACGACAACAGCAAGCCGGTCACGCTGGCCTGATGTTCGCTTCCGATCTCGTCTGCGACGTAAACGCGCACCCTGTTGGTCCAAAGCTCTACCCCGCCCTCATCCAGCGATGCAATGCTGTTGCCATTGCAGCGCCGATGAATTGCGCCGCAATGAATGCCGGCGCATCCGCAGGGCGAATGCCGGAGAAGGTGTCTGTCAACGAGCGCGCAAGGGTCACCGCCGGGTTGGCGAATGACGTCGATGCGGTAAACCAGTAAGCCGCCGTGATATAAGCGGCAACCGCCGCGGGAATCGCCTCCGGTTTCCAACGCGCGCAATTCAGTATCGCGGTAATCAGCCCGAAGGTGGCCACGGCTTCGCTGAACACCTGCGACGGTCCGCTGCGCATATGCTGAGAAGCAAAAAAAGCCGGCAACCCGAACATCCAATGTGCAACCACGACGCCGGCGAGCGCAGCCACAATCTGAATCAGTACATACGGACCAACCTGCCGCCACGGCAACTTGCCGAGCCAAGCCTCGGCGAGCGTCACCACCGGATTGAAATGCGCGCCGGAGATGCTGCCCATGGCCGAAATCAGTGCGTACAAGACTGCCCCGGTCGCCAGCGCGTTGGCCAGCAGCGCCATGCCGGCATTGCCTCCCGATAACCGTTCGCCCATGATTCCCGAGCCGACGACCGTAGCGAGCAGCAGCGCGGTCCCGACAAACTCCGCCGCCAGCTTCCTGGACAGGGCGGGCATCAGGACTTCCCGATATCTTCCAGGTTCTTTTTCAGGGACAGCCGATCGAGTTTATCGATAGGCAGGCTGACGAAGGTACGAATGCGATGGGACAACTGCGCATAAGCAAGCGCGAAGATCCGTTGTTTCTCGGCATTCGTTCCGCTGTGCTTCGCCGGATCGTCCACGCCCCAGTGCGCCGTCATCGGATGTCCCGGCCAGATCGGGCAGATTTCCCCGGCGGCATCGGAACAAACCGTGAACACGAAGTCCATTGCGGGCGCTCCCGGCCGGGCAAGCTCATCCCAGGACTTGCTGCGATAACCCTCGGTCGCCAGTCCGGCCTTCGCGATCTGCTCCAGCGCGAAGGGATTGATCTTTCCGGCGGGATGGCTGCCGGCGCTGAACGCGCGGAAGCAGCCCTGGCCAACACTGTTCAGGATCGCCTCTGCCATCACACTGCGCGCCGAGTTTCCCGTGCATAGGAACAATACGTTGTAGACCCTGGGCCGCATGGTTTCATCCGTCCAGTTTCGGAACGCAGCAAGCCGCGGCCTTGACCGGGATGCGGCTCAAGCTGGTTCGCGTGTCCTCGCCGAAGACGGGAATATGGGATAGCGTATGAAAGGTCTCCCAAGCGACCCCTTGCGGATCCTGGACCCAATGCTTGTTGGACGCGGCGTAACAACAAGCCGCATTCGCCTGCTCGACAACCGGACGGTCGGCTTCGGACAGCCGATTCCGCATTTCAAGCAGTTCCTCGTCGCTCTCGACCTGAATCCCCAGGTGATTTACGCCGGAAGCGTCTCCGCGTCTCGAGATGGCGAAGTTGACGCGCGGATCGTCAAGCATCCATTTGGCGTAGTCGTCTTTTGTGACGGCGGGCTGGGCACCGAACAGCGAACTATAGAAGCGGATGCTGTTCTCGAGGTCGGCGACCGCAACGTGAACATGAAAGCGTTTCATGCTGTTTTTCTCCTTGGAGTTTTGATCGGGGCGGGACCGACGCCGCACTCTTTTCCACTGCAGCAATTTTCGGTCAGGTAGCCGACGAGGTCGTTCATGGCGGAATAGTTGGCCGAGTAGTAAATGAATCGGCCGGACTGCCTTGCAGTGACCAGACCCGCCTGGCTCAGCTCCTTCACATGGAAGGAAAACGTCGCGTTGGGCAGGTCGAGCTTTTCGGCAATGGCACTGGCCGATAAACCCTCCGGCCCCTGCTGGACAAGTAACCTGTAGATCCCGATCCGGGTCTCCTGGGCGAGTGCCGCCAGCGCTTTGATGGCTTCATTGGTTTTCATATTTCCAGTATTATGGAAACATAAAAGGACTGTCAAGCCCCTCGTCGTTGCGAGTTCCAGGCTATTTATCGGTGGCAGGAGCTGGCGATCACGCCAAATGAAGCGACAACAACCGCAGTAGTGGCCCTGAAACCTCTGGCGGCCGCCTCGCCAGCGTTATTCACAATCGAATATAATGCTCTCCGAGGCGCAACGGCAGCGCCCGAGTCGACAAGAAAAGCCGTAAATGCTCGAAATGCCACGATGACGAAACCGCATACCACTGCGATAGCTTGGAACAAAGCCGGGCCGGACGAACCGCTGCTCGCGGATACGCGCGGGCGGCCTTTGCGCGACCTGCGAATCTCCGTAACGGACCGCTGCAACTTCCGCTGCACCTACTGCATGCCGAAGGAAGTGTACGGCCGCGACTTCCAGTTCCTCGAGCGTTCGCAGTTGCTGAGCTTCGACGAAATCCACCGGCTGGTGAAAGTATTTCGTGGTCACGGCATCGAGAAAGTTCGTATCACCGGCGGCGAACCGCTCGTGCGCCGGCAACTGGAGAAGCTGATCGCGATGCTCGCGCAGGAACCCGGCCTGGACCTGACATTGACCACCAACGGTTCGCTCCTGAAACAGAAAGCGCAGGCACTGAAGGACGCGGGGTTGAACCGCGTGACGGTCAGCCTGGACTCTCTCGACGACGCCGTATTCCGGGCGATGAACGACGTCGATTTCCCGGTGGCCAAGGTGCTCGAAGGAATCGAGGAAGCCGATCGGGTGGGCCTGAAACCGCTCAAGGTCAACATGGTGGTGAAACGCGGCACCAACGATCAAAGCGTCGTTGACATGGCGCGCTTCTTCAAGGGCAGCGGCCACATCCTGCGTTTCATCGAATTCATGGACGTCGGCCACACCAATGGCTGGAAAATGGAACACGTGGTGCCATCGCGCGAACTGGCATCGCGCATCAACGCCGAGCTTCCGATCGAGCCCGTCGATCCGAACTACGTCGGCGAAGTTGCCGAGCGTTGGCGCTACAGGGATGGGTCCGGCGAAGTCGGTTTCATCTCCTCGGTGACGCAGGCGTTCTGCAAGGACTGTACGCGTGCGCGCCTGTCCGCGGAGGGTTCGCTGTATACCTGTCTGTTTGCCACCGAAGGAACCGATCTGCGCGACCTCATCCGCGGCGATGCCAGCGACGAAGAACTCTCTGCAGCCATTGCCAGGGTCTGGCGCGCACGCACCGACCGCTATTCCGAAATACGCACGGCCGATACGGTGAAACTGCGCAAAGTGGAAATGTCTTACATCGGGGGTTGATACCGCTCCGCGCCGTGACTGGTGATTGGTAACTGGTGATGAGTCCGGAATAAAAGAAATGCGAAGCTCGAATCCCCCCCATCCCAAACACTTACATTTGAGCTCAAGACCTTGAAAAAAGCCGACCTCGAAAAAAGCAAAGGCAAGAAAATCGACCGGCAGATGAACCAGTCCGCCACGCCCGGCCGTTTCAGCCAAGGCGCGGCCGTCGTGGTGGATCGGCGCGAGCAGCGCAAACGCGATCAGGCTCTCGGCCTGGTGCCGTTCGCGATCAAGCTGGACGGCGATCTGGTAAAACAACTTCATGCGCTGGTGCAGGAACGCGAGACCAGCCTGAACGAACTGGTGGCCGAACTGCTGAAGCGAGGCCTGAAAGCCAAGTAACAGATCAAATTCCTGCCCTCTGTGGCTAAACCTGTTTTTGACTTTTCCCTGTAACTGCCATGTCTTCCGCCACGACACTTTACGATCTGACCACGACTTCCGACTACGACCCGAATTCCATGCCGGTCGAAAAAGCGCGCGAACACATTCGCGCTTTTCTTTCGCCCGTCACCGCGGTCGAGCGTCTGAACATTCGTGCCGCGCTCGGGCGCGTGCTGGCGGAAGACGTGATTTCGCCTGTGAACGTGCCCCAGCATGACAACTCGGCCATGGACGGTTTCGCGGTGCGTTTTGCCGATCTGAAAGCCGATGGAGAAACCACGCTCAAGATCATCGGCGCGTCCTTCGCCGGCAAACCATTCGAAGGCACGGCTGGCCCCGGACAGGCTGTCCGCATCATGACGGGCGCAGTGATCCCTTTCGGTGCCGACACGGTGATCCAGCAGGAACGCGCCAAAGCCTCCGGCGAACAAGTTGCCGTGATACCTGTGCCGAAGAAAGGAACGAACACCCGCAGCGCGGGAGAAGACCTGCGCGCAGGCGAAGCCGCGCTGAAACGCGGCCAGCCGGTGCGGCCCGCCGAGATCGGCATGATGGCTTCGCTCGGCATCGGCGAAGTCGCGGTATATCGCAAGCTGCGCGTGGCGTTCTTTTCAACCGGCGACGAACTGGTTGCTGTCGGAACGCCGCTCGGGCCCGGCCAGATCTACGACAGCAACCGCTACACCCTCTACGGCCTGCTGCTACGGCTGGGTTGCGAAGTGCTGGACATGGGCGTGATCCGCGACACCCCTGAGGACGTCGAGCGCGCGTTCAAGGAAGCGGCTCGGGCAGCCGATGTGGTGATCACGAGCGGCGGCGTCTCCGTCGGAGAAGCGGACTACGTCAAGCAGATCCTCGATCGCCTCGGCGAAGTGCTGTTCTGGAAGATTGCGATGAAACCCGGCCGGCCGCTGGCTTACGGCAAGATCGGCAACGCGCATTTCTTCGGCCTGCCGGGCAATCCGGTCGCGGTCATGGTGACGTTCTATCAGTTCGTGCGCGACGCCCTGCTCCATTTGCAGGGACAGACCCGGGTCACACCGCTGCCGACCCAGAAAGTCGTCTGCACCTCGCCGATCAAGAAGGCACCCGGCCGCACCGAGTTCCAGCGCGGCATCCTGTCGCGCGACGCGAACGGTCAGTGGAGCGTGCGCAGCACCGGCGACCAGGGTTCCGGAATTCTCTCGTCGATGAGCCAGGCCAATTGCTTCATCATCCTGCCCACCGATCAGGGCAACGTCGCGGCCGGCACCACCGTGGACGTGCAATTGCTCGAAGGGCTGATCTGATCGTTTTCCGTCGGGCTTGGCTCACCTGACGTTGATTTCGACTCGCCGGTTCTTCGGTTCCGCCACTCCGTCGGCAGTAAGCACCAGCGGCTCCCGCTTGCCCCGCCCAGCCACCGTGATGCTGTCTTCCGGAATACCACGCCGGACCAGTTCAGCACGCACGCGTTCGGCGCGCTGCAGCGACAGTTTGTCGTTGTATTGTCCTGCACCGACCGCATCGGTGTGACCGATGACCAGGATTTCCGGCGCGGGCCGCATCGCCAAGTCGGCGAAAATCTTCTCGATCTCCTCGTCGGACTCAAGCGTCAGCTCGTCTTTGCCTTCGAGAAAATACAGCAGGAATTTGGCGGGCTCACCCGGGAACGCGGCCAGCACATCCGCGAAATCCTGCTTCGCAAGCTCCGCATCGTAAGTCGACTCCGTCACCATGCCCGGGCCCTCGACCAGTGCGGTCGCATAGGCCTTGTTGAGTAGAACGACGACACCATCCGTGCGCACGACCACGCCACCGATCGAACCGTCTTTCTTCGGCAGGATGGTGACCTGGTCGCGTGCCGTCTTTCTCTGAGACGGAGGTGGCGGTGACGGCGGTGGCGGTTCCGGCGCAATCACCTTTCGCGGCTCGGGCGGTGGCAGTGGGGCATCGCTGTACTGCACCGCCTCCCGCTCGGGTTCGGGCTGGGGCGGAGATGGCCATAGCCAGGAACATCCGGACATCAGAACCACCAGCGCTGCCCCGAGACTGCAGCGCAGCAAATGCCACGCACCGGAACTGCGAAGTCTGGCGTACAAAAAACAGACCGTTATGGAATGCCACGGGTTCATGGCTTCCCTCCTCATTGTTATCGTCGGTTTTTATCGCCGCGTGATATTGATTATAGTTACGCCGCACGCACGCTTCGTGCAGTTGTCAGAGATAACACAACACCCGGCGCCCGGCAAATTCAGCATTCCGAACGGGCCCGGCCAGGAGAACGTGGAGATTCTGGAGGAGCATCGAATTATGGGACATATCGACAAACCTGATACGCAGTGGCAAAGCGATCTGACGCCGGAGCAATACCAGGTGTTGCGCGAAGAGGGCACCGAACGGCGTTTCACCAGCCCGCTGAATACCGAATATCGCAAAGGCGCGTTCGTCTGCGCAGGTTGCGGGCAACCATTGTTCAAATCCGAAATGAAGTACGACAGCAAGACCGGATGGCCGAGTTTTTTCACCGCCATTCCCGGTGCGCTGGAAACCAAGGTGGATCGCAAGCTGTTTACGGAACGCACCGAGTATCACTGCGCGCAATGCGGCGGTCACCAAGGCCATGTGTTCGAGGACGGACCTGATCCGACCGGGTTGCGCTATTGCAACAACGGCGTCGCCCTGAAATTCATGCCGGAATAGGAATAGCACCGCCGCCCGGCGTGGCATGCCTCCCTCACGACTGAAGATCATCGTGCTCGGCAGAACCTTGCGCGGCTGGACCACCGTGCGATCGCCTTCGACAAAAAACGTCTTGACCGGAAACGTGCGCACTTCCTTGTTCGAAAATGACTCTGACGGCTACGTATTCACCCGGCCACGAAAGCAGACTTTGTCATTGGCATCCAACCCGATGACCATCCAGGATCCGATTCCCACTTTCCACAAGAGAAAGTACACCGCGCCGGTTTTCTTTATTTCCTCGCAATCCCGGTAGGGCGCTGCGCCTTCGCGGCAAAACGGCAGCGTCTTGTCTTCTTTACGGGGCGGAGTTCCAACCATCGCGATAGCTTCGGCCCGTGACATCCCGATGTTCACCTGGCTGAACATATCTCTGGGCCATAAGAACAGCCATGCAAGACCTGCCACGCTGATCGCCAGAATGGCCGTTTCAATGCGTCCCCAGCCCCGCTGCATGGCTCCGCGCTTCTGGTTGGCCATGTTACTCATCCACTCTCGCAATCGAACATCTCACGCCATACTGTCAAAGCCGGCGATAACCCGTCGGTCTGCGCCAACTGCCTGAGCGCCACTCGGCGCGCAAGTCGCTGCGCGCGGGAATAGGACGACACATCTCGCGCCGGCTCGGCAGCGCGCACCGCGGCGAAGGTATCCGACTTGGCTTTGCTGCACGCCGGGTCGCCGTGTACGGCGAGCAAAGACTGAAACGTCTCGTGTCCGCTCGCATCGAAAGGTACCCGCTTTCCATGTCCGTCGTGAATCGCACTTGCCGGAAAAATCTCCACGCTCGGCACCACGCCCTCGGGCAGCGGCACATTCGCCGAATGCGTACGCCGGTGCCTGAGCAGATCCGGCAATACATGAGTGTGAGGTCCGTCGGGCGTTCTGCCGTCGGACTTCGGAATCGGCGTGCGCACCTCGACACGTCCCAACCGGGACATGAATACTCGCGCCGGACTCATGGCGGGAATCTCGCGCAGCAATTCCGTCGCCAGCACCGGCCGACCGCCGCGCGCAGGGTACGCAGTATCGCGGCATCCGAGGTGCGCACGCAGATGTCGCAATGCGACGCGCCGATGCCGAGATCGAACAGGACCGCTTCGCGATCTTCTTCCTGCAACGCCCCGGCATCGGGGCCGAGTTCAGTCACCGTCGTGCGCCCGCTCATCGCGCCGGCGGTCGCGGGAAGGCACAGCTCGATACCGTGCATCCATCCGTCTCCCGCCGAAGGCCGCTCCCACGCGATCGTCCGGACTGCGGGATCGAATTGCAATCGGATGCCTCCTCGCGCCGTCACCGCACCGTGGGTGGACAACGCAACCGGCTCGTCGGCATCGCGGTGAAACTCCGCGATCGCGCCGAATGTGCCGATGGCCCAACTCGTCCGCGGATCGGTGAGATGGCGGCTGATGAGATCGACGGGACTCACTGGTGGATTCACTTCAGGACCTAAGCCGCTGCGGCGCTCAACCTCCGGTGCGAACTGTGTCATATAGAATAGTTCCATAAGCATCCTGGGTACCCGACAAAGATACCTCGATAAACTAAAGAAATGGCAGATTGTTGCGAAAACAAAGCGTGCGCGATGGAAACCCTCGGGAAGCGGCAAGGCACGACCCTCAGGACGGTGCTTGCCATCAATGCGGTGATGTTTGCCGTGGAACTGGCCGCCGGCGTTATTTCGGGGTCTGCCGCCTTGCTGTCGGATTCGCTCGACAATCTCGGCGATGCACTCACTTACGGATTGAGCCTGTATGCCGTGTCGGGGGGCGCACGAACAAAAGCCAGGGTTGCGCTTTTCAAAGGCGCTTTGATCTTCATCGCAGGGATCAGCGTAAGGACGCCTCATTGGCCCGCGGTCTTGCAGACTAAGAAGTGTTGATGCCAGATCCCGCCGCAACCGTATCTAGGCGACGCTCAAATCGAAAACAATCACCGCCTTCAACTGAAAAATAAGGAACTTTGGCGCCACTTTCGGGTTCGGAGGATTGGAACAACTAAATGTTGTGGCATATACTGAGAATATGAATCGCTGGAGATCCATTCTGTCTGTGCTGATCGCGCTGTGGCTCCCGTTGCAGGGCTACGCTGCGGTTGCGATGCCGTTCTGCCAGCACAGCATGACAGTGGCGTCGGCCCATCCTGGGCATGCCGATCATTCCCAGCATCATCATGACGTTCATTCGGATATAACTCGCGGCGATGCTCAAAGTAGTACTCCCTACTCCGGTGATGCCCACACTCCGCAAATCGCCGCAATGGGCGAGGCGAGCGGCCTGGCTTGCAACGACTGCGGCGCATGTCATCTGGCATGCGCGCCTGCAATCGTCGCGCTTGTGTCCATGCCCCTGTTGACCATAGACTCTGTTCCTGAATCGGCTCTCGCCGATTCCCCGCACTTCTTCTATCCCGAACAACCCCAGCGTCCTCCTCGGTCCGCGCTTCTCTGAGCGCGGCTTGAAACTTTGACCGACCGGCACGTCTGCCGGAGCGGTTCTTTCCTCCCGCGATAAACACTGGCCGTTTCCGTACAGCCCTGACGCGACACTCCGTGTCACGGCATCCGATCCCCCTTGTCGGGAACGGAGCGCCGGACCGCGAACAGATTGAGGATTTCGATAAAGCCGAGGATTTCTATGAAACCCAGGTCACGCAAACCATTCGGCGTGCTGGCAGCGACCCTGCTACTGCCAGCCTGCGCCACGGTGTCCACGCCCGGCTATCCAAGACAGCACCCGGCTAACCCCGACGCAATCCAAGTCCCCGCGCCGACTGCATCGAGCGCGCTAGACAGCTATCGACCGGCGCCAGCCAGGAAAGACCTGTCCGGGCAGCCTTCCGCACCCGCAGACCCCTCCAGCCACGCCCGACATGGCAGTTCCGCGCAAGAGCCTGCCGATGAGTCCAAGGAGGACAACGATGACCAGCACTGAATTCAGACTGGTGCCCTGCATCAGGACGGTCATCGCCTTCGTGCTCGGTGCATTCGTGCTCGGCGGTTGCGCGACGGTACAGCGCGAGGCTCGCTTCCCGGAAGTGCAAAGCGCGGTTGCGGACCATCTCGGCCAGAAGGTCGAGTGGAATCGCGACGGCAAGGGCGATGAGCGGGCGCAAAAAGCCTTGCGCACGTTGCTGCGGCGGGAACTCTCCGCCGAAGCTGCGGTGCAAGTCGCTCTGCTCAACAATCGCAGGCTGCAGGCGAAATTCGAAAATCTGGGTGTTGCCCAGGCGGACCTGGTCGAAGCCGGTTTGTTGGACAACCCGATGCTCGGCGTTGGTGCACTAATCCAGGACGCCGGCACAGAGATCGACCTGGACATCGTGCAAAACTTCCTGGGTATTTTCACGCTGTCGGCACGCAAGAAGATCGGACGGGCGGCGGCCGAACGCGTGACGCTGGAAGTCTCCGGTGACGTGCTCGATCTCGCGGCGCAAGTGCAGTCCCAATACTACCGTGTGGTTGGCGACGCCGAGACGTTCGGGCTGGCGCGCCAGGTCGTCACTTCCACAGAGGCCGCTGCCGAAATCGCGCAACGACAATATGCCGCCGGTAACCTGAGCAAGCGCGAGCAAAGTCTGCAGCAGGCCTTCTACGCGCAAAATCTCCTGGAAGTCGCGCAGGTCGAGGCGCAACTCCATGTGGACCGGGAGAAGCTGACGCGACTGATGGGTTTGTGGGGCGCCGACACCGGCTGGAAATTCCCCAATCGCCTGCCGGAAGTCCCCGCAACGCTGCCAACGCTGGACCAGATTGAAAAGCTGGCGATCTCCCGACGCATGGATCTGGCCGCCGCGAAAAAAGAAGCGGAGGGGCTGACGCATGCGGTCAACCTCGCGCGCGACTTCCGCTGGCTGGGACCACTCGGGATCGGCGTGCAATTCAAACGCGACACCGACGGGGAAAAGTCCTACGGCCCCAAGATCGAACTGGGGTTGCCGATTTTCAATCAAGGCCAGACCCGGATCGCGCGGATCGAGTCCGAACGCAAGCGGGCCGAGGAACAAGTCGCTGCACTGGCGGTGGACATTCGTTCCGAAGCGCGCGAAAACCGCGGTCGAGTCATGGCAACGGCGCATACAGCGAAGCATTACCAGACCGTGCTGCTGCCGCTGCAGCAGACCATCGTGGCCGAGACGCTCAAGTTCTACAACGGCATGTTGATCGGCGTCTATGACCTGCTCCTCGCCTCGCAGAGCCAGATCCAAACCGGACGCCAGTACATCGCCGCGAACCGCGATTTCTGGCTTGCCTGGACCGAACTCGAACGGGTGGTCGGCGGGCGGATCAGGCTGCCGACAGTCGCAGGCGCGGCTGAACCCCCATCCGCATCGCCAACTGAACCTAGCACGGACGCCCCTGCGGACAACGCTCACCAACATGGAGACAGGCAATCATGACGACTCGTCGCGACATTCTCAGAGGCGGAGCGGCACTGCTGGCCGGCGGAGCGGTATCCGCAACCTTTCGCAAGGCCAATGCCGCCGAGAAATCGGCGGCCGCAACCAAACCACCGGCCCCCATGCCGCCGGGCGGCCATTACACACCGGTGGTCACGCTCAACGGCAGCACGCTGCCGTGGAAAATGGAAAACGGCGTCAAGGTCTTTCATCTGATCGCGGAGCCGGTAAAGCGCGAATTCGCACCAGGCATGGTCGTGAACTGCTGGGGTTACAACGGTTCCACACCGGGTCCGACGCTCGAAGCCGTGGAAGGCGACCGCGTGCGCATCCTGGTCACCAACAAATTGGCCGAGCACACCACGATTCATTGGCACGGCATATTCCTGCCCAACGGCATGGACGGAGTCGGCGGCCTCACCCAACCTCACATTCAACCGGGCGAAACCTACGTCTACGAATTCACGCTGCGGCAGAACGGCACTTTCATGTATCACCCGCATGCAGACGAGATGGTGCAGATGGCGCTGGGCATGATGGGGCTGTTCATCGTGCACCCGACGACACCCGAGAATCCGAGGATAGACCGCGACTACGGAATCATCCTGCACAACTTCGACGTCAAGCCCGGCACTGCGCGGCCGGACGCATCGGTAATGACCGAGTTCAACATGTGGACGTTCAACAGCCGAGTCTTCCCCGGCATCGATCCGATGGTCGCGCGAGTGGGCGAACGGGTGCGCATCCGGGTCGCCAACTTATCGATGCACGAACATCCCATCCACATCCACGGCACCGCATTTGAGGTTACCGGCACCGACTCGGGCTGGATTCCCCATACCGCCCGCTACCGGGAAACCACCATGCTGGTCCCGGTCGGCAACATCCGCGTCGGCGAGTTCATCGCGGATGCCCCCGGCGACTGGGCCTTCCACTGCCATAAATCGCACCACACCATGAATGCCATGGGCCACGGCGTTCCCAACATGGTGGGAGTCAAGCACGACGATCTCGCCGACAAGATCGGTGACCTGGTGCCGGGCTACATGGCGATGGGACAGAACGGCATGGCCGAGATGACCGACATGGTGGAAATGGGCATGCCGCTGCCGGAGAACACCCTGCCGATGATGATGGGCGCAGGTCCGTTCGGGCCGGTGGAGATGGGTGGGATGTTTACGGTGGTGAAGATACGCGAGGACCTTGCTCCCGGCGACTACGGCGACCCTGGTTGGTACAAGCACCCCGAGGGCACGATCGCCTGGAAGTTGGAAGACGGCGTCCCGCCCGCGACCCCGAACGAGTCCGCCAGACACAAAGGTCACTCACGTTAACGGTTCCATGCAGGACACGCCGTCGGTCAATGCACCAAGACCAATGGCGTTTAATTAACTTTGACAACCCGGATGGAGAACCACATGAAATCAGTTTTTCTTGCTACTTCACTTGCATTGAGCATGACCGCCTTTGCGGCACTGGCGGCAGACCAGCACGGCGTGCACGGCGATGGTCCCAAGGCGGAAGCGAACACGGGGGCAGCCCACGCGGGCCACGGCAAAATCAATTCCGTTAACTTGGAATCTGGGACGGTCAACCTGACCCACGATCCGATCGAGAGCCTCAAATGGCCGAAGATGACCATGGATTTCAGGGCGCGCGATCCGGCGATATTGAAAGACCTCAAACCCGGCACCCAGGTCGACTTCGAACTCATGAAGATGGGTGATGGTTACCACATCATGAAGATCTCGCCGTCCGCCAACTGAACCGGCCGGACTTCCGTTATGCACGATGTATCTTTCCGAAGAATCGGGGGCTAGCGATGAAATCCTTTATAACAGCGTTGCTCATTGCGGGTGTATTGGTTGCATCGGCATTTGTTTTTGTCTATGCCGGGATTTTCAACGTCGCGGCGGATGCACCGCATTCCGCTTTCACATACACGATCATGGAAACCGTTCGTTCCCGTTCGATCGCGGTACGAACCAAGGATGTTCAACCGCCTCCACTTGACGATGCAAAATTAATTGAAACGGGTGCCGAGCACTACGCGGCCATGTGCGGCGGCTGCCATCTCGAGCCAGGCAAAAAAGATTCCGAGATTCGCGCCGGACTCTATCCGCAGCCGCCCGATCTGACCAAGCACCTCCACGCAAGTCCCGCACAAGAATTTTGGGTGATCAAACATGGCATCAAGATGTCCGGGATGCCGGCTTGGGGCCTGACCCACGATGATGCAAGCATCTGGGGCCTGGTCGCGTTCCTGCAGAAATTGCCTGACCTCACCCCGGCCCAGTATCAGGCCCTTGCCAAGATTGAAGAAGAATCTCACCACCAGCATTCGCACGATCACCATGACCACACCGGCGCTTCGAAGAACTCTCATCACACGGAGGGCACCCAGAAAGGGGAGCATCACCACCACGAGCAATAGGACCAGACTGCGAATTGCACCGGCAGGTAGTGCATCACCATGTTCAGTATTGGTCTGAAGACTCAGAAGGAGAAGAAATATGGTCGAGAGGGCGCAGGCGTCGCGTTCTCGCTCGCAGGACCTCGCCAACCGCACCGCATCGTGGCTGACTTATATCGCGCTCGGGCAAGCGACGAACTTCCGCAACATCACCGGCCAGGGCGCGGTCGCGAAAGTCGGCGGACGTGGTCCTGGTGAGAAGCCATCCTCAGGACGTTGCCGAAATTCTCCGGCTGTCGCGTGCCACCTACGGCAAGATGGTGCAGAACCTGCTCTGGGCCACCGGCCACAACACGATCGCCATCCCGCTCGCCGCCGGAGTCACCGCAAACTTTGGCTTCCTGATGTCGCCGGCACTCGGCGCCGTGTTCATGTCGGCCAGTACCATCATCGTCGCTATCAACGCACAACTGCTAGAGCGGACGGCGGCTTCATGAGGGCTTGAGTCCGGGTTGGGTTTCCTCACCCAGGAGCCATAGGACGCCGCCGGAAAACAGCATGGCAACGGCGACGAACCAGAAGCCGCTTTCAATAGAACCGGTAAAACTCGCCACCAATCCCATACCCAGTGCACCGACACCGTACCCGATATCGCGCCAGAAGCGGTAAATCCCGATGGCGGAGCCGCGCCAGTTCGGATGAGCGATGTCCGCGACCGCGGCGCTCAGATTCGGATATAGGAGCGCCATCCCGAAGCCGCTCAGCCCGGCACACAGCGCCCACCACAACACGTCATCGAAACCGAGCATCAGACCCACGCCGGCCCCGCAAAGCCACATGCCCCAGACATTGAGCCTGTGCCGGCCCACACGGTCGGAGAGTTTCCCGGTGAAAAGCTGCGCGCCGCCCCACACGAATGCGTAGGCGCCAACCACCCAGCCGATACCGCTGATGCCGACACCATGGCGGTAAAGGAAGACCGGGAAGAACACCCATACCAGCGCATCGACGAACTTCTCGACCAGACCAGCCTGGCTCAGCGCCATCAATCGTTTGTCACGCCATGACATGAGGGTAAAGACTTCCCAGGTCGAAGGCTCGTTCGAGATATTTCTTGGATACCGTGGCAGGTGTTTGGGCGGGTTCGTCAAATGTCTTGCTGCCTCGGCGCTCGCCCAAGGTCGCGTATCCTTGACCCACACGATCGTGAGCACAGTGGCGAGCACAATAACGGTTAGCCCGAAGACGGCAACTCCATTGCGGGCGCCGAATTCACTGGCAAGATAACCGGTAATGATCCCCGCGCCGGCAACTCCGACGTAACCGGAGAACTCGTTTAGACCGATGGTGAGTCCGCGCTGTTCAGGCCGGGTGATATCGAGCTTCGCAGTCTGGGTCATCGACCAGGTGAGCCCCTGGTTGACGCCGAGCAGAACCGTCGCCGCCACGATCCAATTCCAGCTTGGTCCCCACAGCAGCATCAGCGGAATCGGTAACGCAACGAGCCAGCCGAGCAGCAGCACCCGCTTGCGCCCGATGCGCTCGGAGAGCCGGCCGGCAACGAAATTCATCACGCCTTTCACGAAACCGAACGCGACCACAAACGCGCTGAGCAACATGAAGGAGTTGCGGGGTACACCGAACTCGCTCTCCGCGAGTGCCGGCACAACCGTGCGCATCATGCCGATTGTGAAGCCCACCAGCAGCACTTGCAGCAACTGATGAGCGAACTGGTCGAGGTTATGGCGGATGCCGTGCTGGAGTTCGCCGGCGTGAGACATGACTGGCTGGTTCGTGAGCGTCTTCAGCCGGCAATGTTGGCCGCGACAATCTGGTCCATGTTGGCGGGACGGACCGGAATCTCGCGCACCACGTACTCGATGAATTTTTCCCGGTCGTTGATGGACAGGGCTGGATTCCAGCGCTTCTCGAAGCCCAGAGTCGAGGACGGTTTGCCCGAGAGCCCGGCGCCACAAACGCTTCCCGCCTGATGGCCGGGAAAGATCTCCAACGTGTCGGGCAGCCGCAGAATCCTTTTCTGCAGAGTATCGAAGAGGATGCCGGCCATTTCGCGCTCCCGTCCCGCGAGGTCCGGCCTGCCAACCGCGCCCACGAACAGCGTGTCTCCGGTCAGAACAAACCAAGGCTCATCACCGCGGCGTTTGTCCGTGACCACAAGCGACATGCCATCCGGCGTATGGCCCGGGGTGTGCATGACCTTGACTATCGTATTGCCGGCTTCGATGGTCTGGCCGTCACGCAGCGGCGTGAAGGAAAATTTCACGAAACCCTGGATGCTTTCGTGCAGGCAGTAGGCCGCGCCGGTCATCGCTGCCAGCTTGCGGCCACCCGAATAGTGATCGGCGTGGATATGCGTGTCGATCACATGGGTGATTTCGGCCTTGGCCTTGCTTGCCTGCTCCACGAACCAGTCCTCATCTCCGGCCACCACATCGACCGCTACGGCCTTCCCCAGTGTCCCGCAACCGAAGAAGTAGGAAAGTGAAGACTCTTTGGTGGCGAGTTGCTTGAAGAACATTTCTTTCTCCTACCCGTAGGGCGGGTCATTAAAAATGAACACTGCTATCAGCATGTCCTCCCCGAGCATGCTACTGCTCGATCGGCAACCCGCGCGCCCTCCATTCGGCCACGCCGTCGTCCAGCTTGAAGGCTTGAAAGCCACGCTTCTGCAGAAGCAGCACTGCATCCTTTGCCATCATGCAGAACGGGCCGCGGCAGTAAGCCACCACCGGCTTGTTCTTCGGCAATTCGTCCAGCCGCCTTTTGAGTTCGGTGAGCGGCAGTGACCGCGCGTAGGGAAGGTGTCCAGCCGCGAATTCGTCCTCGGGGCGCACGTCGATAACCACGATCTCACCGCTCTTTGTGCGTTTGAGGATCGTTTCCCGGTCTACACCCCGCAGATCATTGCCATGGGTGACAAGCGAGTTAAGCCCCATCCGCAGATCGACCAAGCGCTCTTCGGCCAAACCCCGGAGGCTCACCCAAAGGCCGGCGACCCCATGGTCCGCCAGCCGATAGAGCACGTACTTGCCTTCCTTCCGTGTTTCCACCAGCCGGGCACTACGCAGTTCCTTAAGATGGGCGCTAGCCAGCTTGACGCTGATATCCGCCTGCCGCGACAGCATTTCTACTGGTTTCTCGCCTTGGCACAGCAACTCGATGAGTTCCAGGCGCTTGGGGCTCGCCAGTGCCTTGCCGATTCGGCTAACCTGCTCGTACAGAAGATTCTTCAGTTCCCGCATACGATTTAACGATCTAACGATCGTTAGAATGTAATCCCGATCCTCCACATCTGTCAATCGGGGTTTAGGATCGTGAGACGGAAACCCGCCGGTAAGCAGGGACAGATTAAATTGTCCGGATAGCACGGCTGTTGCCCGAGAGGCCAGGGAATCTGCACTGAACCGACCACCAGATGAAATTTCAAGGATTGCTGAAAATACCCGAACTGAACGTGGTGATCTTCTCCTTCCTGCTCAACCTGGGGTGGGAGGTCTGGCAGGTGCCGTTCTTCCGGGGGATGGCCGATCAGCCGCACTGGCTGGGCGTGAAGGCCTGTACGCAGGCGACTTTCGGTGATGCGGGAATCGCGCTGGCCGCGTTCTGGGTCACAGCTTTCTTTGCCAGGACCAGAAGCTGGATCATACAACCGAGCAGACCGGATATCGCAATCTTTATCGGCGTCGGACTTGTAGCAACAATTATCTTTGAAACACTGGCCACCGGGGTACTCGAGCGCTGGGTCTACAGCGACGCGATGCCGCGCCTGCCGATCTTGGGGACTGGGCTTCTGCCTTTGATTCAGTGGCTCGTAATGCCACCACTCGTGGTTTGGTTCGTACGTCGCCAGATTGGCACAAGATTTACCGGGTGACTTAATCGGCTTGGGCGGTACTTGAGCGGACTTGGAAATGGCAGATTTCTGCTTGCCCGGATCTTGAAGGTGTAAAAGTCGCGACTTCTACAGCGAGGGGTCTAGATGACGTAACCATCCACGACCGGCCCCTCAAACCATACCTCAACCTTGTAGGAGTGGCCATGGAGTTCCGGCATGTCCGGAAGCCGATGCGCTGCATCGATGGTAAAGCGTTTGAAAACCTTCACATTGCCACCTTCCAATGTCTGTTCTATGGGACTGATGCTATGGAATGCCGATGAATTTGTGCGTCTGCGGGCTTAGCCGCCATTGGGGATGCTGCAGGCAGTACTGGACCGCCAGCGTAGTGTTCTCACCTATCTGCGGTCCATCCATGGGTTGCAGAAAAAAATGTTCGAAGTCCCAGTCTTCGAACTTGCCCGGTTCGGCGCCGGATTGCGGGAAAACAAGTTTCAGCTCATCGCCATTTCGTTGGACGACAGCGCTACCGGCTTTAGGACTCACGCAGATCCAATCCAAGCCAGCGGGTGCCGCGACCGTGCCATTCGTTTCCACGGCGATCACGAAGCCACGTGCGTGTAACGCCTCGGTCAACGCGGAGTCCATCTGCAGGAGGGGCTCTCCTCCCGTGCAGACTACGAACCGCCTGCTTTCGTCCTCGGCTAACCAAATTCGCTCGATCTGCGCCGCCAAATCCTCAGCCGAGCGGTACTTGCCACCATTGACTCCGTCCACACCGACGAACTCTGTATCGCAGAAATTACAGACTGCGGTTGCCCGGTCTTTCTCTTGCCCGCTCCAGAGATTACAGCCTGCAAACCGGCAGAAGACGGCCGCGCGCCCCATGTTTGCGCCCTCTCCCTGGAGGGTGAAGAAAATTTCCTTTACCGCATAAGTCATACGACGGAGGGGCCCTCCCTGCCACGAAAAGCCGCGTAGCCTCGTGCGCGTAATTCACAAGCCGGACAACTACCACACCCATAGCCCCAGTCCCACCGCCGCGAGCGATCACCGAGGTAGCAGGTGTGTGTGTCCTCGACGATGAGATCCACCAACTTGTCACCGCCAAGCTCGTGAGCAAGACACCAGGTTGCGGCCTTATCAATTCGCATAAGCGGAGTGTCGATTACAAAGCGTTTGTCCATACCGAGGTTGAGCGCCACCTGCACCGCCTTGATCGTGTCATCTCGGCAGTCCGGATAACCCGAAAAGTCGGTCTCGCACATCCCTCCTACGATGATTTTATGGCCACGCCGGTAGGCCACAGCCGCTGCCGCAGCGAGAAAAAGAATGTTACGCCCCGGAACAAAAGTGGTGGGCAGACCGCTTTCGTCGATCTCGATGGCCACGTCACGAGTAAGCGCCGTGTCGCTGATCGTCTTAAAAAGTCCCAATTCAAGCACCTTATCTTCACCGAGCCGCTGCCCCCAAACCGGGAATTGTGACCGTATACTCGCCAACACCTTGTTTCGGCATTCGAGTTCGATCGCATGCCGCTGGCCATAGTCAAATCCGACAGTCTCAACACGACCGAAGCGCGTCAGCGCTGAGGCGAGACAAGTCGTGGAGTCCTGCCCGCCGGAAAAAAGAACCAATGCGCTTGAATTTGCTGCCACTATGCTCGCCTTGGCTTCAGGTGACGCTCGAGGGTCGGGCGTTACACTTTCACTGCGCAAGACTTCGAAATCCGCCAGTCAAAAGTTTAGCCTGTATTTTTTGCTTTATGTGAATCAGTCGCTTGCGATGCTCGCCAGATGGCATTGACACTACGCTCGCAACATACCTTCGAAAGTCGTGACTGCACGGCAAAGTCGCATCGCGGAACGACTGAATTAACCACAGCAGCCATGCTCATACTGTTTCGGAGGACACTTTTCCGTGCCATAGCTGCAGAACACGCAGCAGTCGCCCGGTTCCGGGCGGAGAAGCGCCCTGCAATTCGTACACTCATAAAAGAACAAACATGCGTCGGTCGGCATGATTTCTTCCTTGTCAAAGCCGCATTTTGGGCAGGTGATCATGCTTTCCAGCACAAGCGTCATTAGTGCACCCCTCTGACGGACGTCGGGAATCCAACTGATGTTATCGCCTTCGCCAGTTCATCAGGACTGGTTTTCTTTGGGTCATAATTGACCTCGGCAATCCCGGTTTTGTAATCCACTTTGACGTCGGACACACCCGGAACTCTTTTCAACGCGGTTTTGACCGTGATGGGGCAAGCTGCACAAGTCATGCCCTGCACTCCCAGCGTCACTGTCTTGATTGCGTCAGCGGCAAAGATGCCCGGGGAGAGAGCCAGGAATATCACAAACATGAAGGACCGGAACATGATGGGTTCCTTTCAATAGAACCAGTGCGCGTAGAGGGGGAACAGGAGCATTGCGGCGGCAATGATCAGAAGAATCCAGAGCGCGATTTTCTGTCGAACGAGCGTCGCGGGCACCGCACAGGCTTCGCCGGGCGCACACCGCCGCGGGACGACGTAGAGCCGATGAAATGCCACGCCGAAGAACAGCGCCGAACCACCGATGAAGATCGGCCGGAACGGCTCCAGCGCGCTCAGGCCGCTTACCCAGACACCCCCGATTCCGAGCGTGACCAGCAGTAACGGACCGAGACAACAGGCGGTGGCGCCGAGCGCGGCGAGCGCGCCCGCAGCCAAAGACGTGCGGGCAGAGGGTGGCGATTGCATGGGAACTTCTCTCCTTCTGACACAATCTTAAACCCGTACACTGGTACGGATTCAAGCGCAAAGGGATGCACATGAAAGAACCCAAGGAGTCGACGATTGGCGGCGTCGCGCGCGCTGCAGGGGTTAATGTAGAAACCGTCAGGTACTATCAGCGGATGGGGCTGGTACCTGTGCCTAAGCGGGTCTATGGAAGTTTTCGCGATTACCCGCCGGAGATCGCAACACGGGTTCGCTTCATCAAGCGCGCACAGCAGCTCGGATTCACCTTGGCTGAAGTGAAGAATCTGCTTGCCCTCGAGGATGGTCGGAGTTGCAGCAAGGCCCAAAGTTTGGCCGCGAAGAAACTGGCCACCGTAGAGGCCCGGATTGCGGACCTCAACCGCATGCGCCGTACCTTAAAGAATCTGATAGCCCAGTGCGGCGCCGGCGGCGGAAGGATCAGATGCCCGATCATTGAAACGCTGGCTCATGACAACACCTGATGGATCTCCTCGTCAACGAATAAGGATTAAAGACTCGACACCATGGTGCGAAAGGTTCTGTCTATCTTAAAGAGGTGCGCAAGGGTCCGCCTTGCGTACGCAGCCGGGGCAAGTATTTGAACGCCTTGTGCAACCGGGGTGTACTCGCGGCGTTTGGTGCCGCTGTTCTGTTCGGCGCCGGCAACCCCCGCAGCGAAGTTGCTGCTCGGCCCGGTGAGCCCCTGGCTGCTCGCGGGACTACTTTACCTGGGATCGGGACTCGGACTTTTCGCACTGCGACTCTTGCGGCGGGCCGAGCCAGTCAGACTGACGAGGAGTGAGTTCGGCTGGTTGACCGGCGCGATTGCTTCGGGTGGCGTTGTCGGCCCGGTGCTGTTGATGTGGGGACTGGCAAACATGTCGGCGTCGGGCGCGTCGCTGTTACTGAATGCAGAAGGCGTCTTCACGGCGCTGCTGGCATGGTTCGTCTTCCGCGAGAACTTCGATCGCCGCATTGCACTCGGGATGGCGCTAATCGTGGCGGGGGCCGTCGTTCTGTCCTGGCCAGGCGAGGCCGGGTTCGGCGTTGCCCTCCCCGGGCTTGCCGTGTTGGGCGCGTGTCTCGCCTGGGCGATCGACAATAATCTCACCCGCAAGGTGTCGTTGGCCGACGCGACTTTTGTCGCAATGGTGAAGGGGCTGACGGCAGGCGCCATGAATACGGGATTCGCACTGGCCTCCGGCGGCACATTGCCCGGGACGAAGATCCTGATCGCCGCAGGCGGAATCGGCTTCCTCGGCTATGGCGTCAGCCTCGCGCTCTTCGTTGTCGCGCTGCGCCATCTTGGGACAGCGCGCACCGGTGCCTACTTCTCCACCGCTCCCTTCGCCGGCGCTTTGATCGCCCTTCCCTTGCTCGGCGAACCTGTGACGGTCCAGTTAACGCTCGCCGGCGCGCTGATGGGGGCCGGCGTGTGGCTGCATCTCACTGAGCGGCACGATCACCGACACTCTCACGAGCCACTCGACCATGAACACGGACACGAACATGACGTGCACCATCAACATCCACATACAGAGGGACAATCGGCAGACATTCCGCACCAACACCCGCATGTTCACGAGCCGTCGACGCATACACATCCGCATTTTCCCGATACGCACCACCGCCACCTGCACTGACATCTTCGGTAAACGCCATGACTGCGGGATGGAAACCGGGTGATTGACCTCGGCAATCCCGGAGCAGATCAACAAGCTTGCCGGCCAACGTCTTGCCGATGGAATTCGTGAAGCTTTCGTGACGGCGGCGTGACATCTTCGGACCAGACTTCCTCCCGTGCGCCAGGATTCTGTGCGCACGAACCATATCGAGGAGTCTGTCATTGGCATACAAACCCTGGGGCACGGCTTGGCGTGTTGCTGCATTAGTCGGCTGCGTTGCAGTGAGCCCGGTCACGTTCGCCCAAATGGCGTTTGAGCGTACGCCCTGGAGCCTGACCGCCGAGGGCTACGCCAATATTGTCGCCGGCCGCAGCTTTGACGAGGATGGCGAAGAGGCAAGAGGTGATTCGAGGGTAGACGCCGGTCTGCGCCTGCTCGCTTTGCGCCATTCGGCCTCGGGCACTGCGTTCGGCGTACGCGCCGAGGTGTTGTCCTCACCGGAAGACAACCTCCAGGCGGGCGAGCGCAGCGTGCTCGCGCTCGGTGAATGGGGGCGACTGGAACTGGGCAAACGTCAGGGATTGCCGGTGACCCTTACAGGTTATGCACCCAATAACTTCACGTTTACCGGAGCAGAATTCAGTGTGTCTTCCGGGCGGGGACTCGATCCCGGGGGTACGCTCGCCACCGCCTTTCTCTCACCGGCGCTGGCCGCACGCATCGACACGATCTCGACACTTGGCTTCGCCACCACGCTCTTCAACGACCAATCGGGAAAACTGATCTACATTGCACCCAAGACCAACGGATGGCAGTTCGGCGCGTCGTATTCTCCGGATGCAGAAGATCAGAAAAGCCGATTCAAGGATATCGCACAGGCAGGTGTTACCCGTGAGATTTATACCGGGCGAACCGTTTATAAATTTGGCGGCAGTTTCGCGTATGCACGAGGCGGTCGCGACTCGACCGGCAACCTCACCGTCAGCGATCTTCACTCGCTGAATGCTGGAATCAGTGCCACGTTCGTTGACGCGCTGACACTCGGCGCTGCGTTCACTTACGACGGCGACTCGGGACTCGTCCGTGGTCCGTACCTGACCGACGCTCATGGCGTGAGCGTCAGCGCGAACTACAACACGGGCCCCTGGACTATCGGCGGCTATGCGCAGCGAGCACGCAGCGAAGGCGATACGGGCCTCCCTGGAGCAGATGTGCTGAACGTGGCGCAATTTGGAATCTCATATCGCATCAGCACACGGATGCGTCTATTTGCCGCCGCCTATCGATATCGCTTCGACGACGAGGGCGGGTCAGCCGGCCGTTTCGATGGCACCGTCCTGCTCGGTGGGGTACGGCTGACGCTGTGAGCCGCACATCTGAAGACATTAATCTGGACAACTGAAAGGAGAAATGAATCATGAACAAATTCGAACACGCAACGATCGCCCCGGCAATTTCCATGTTGCTTGCGACCGCCGCCGGTGCGCAGGTGCACCCAGAGAAGCCGACCTGGAAGTATGAGAAGTGCTACGGGGTCGCCAAGGCAGGGAAAAACGACTGCTTTACTGCGAAGACGGCTTGCGGCGGCACGGTCAAGCGGGACCGTGTCGGGGACGCCTGGATCTACATCCCCGCGGGCACTTGCGAAAAGATTGTCGGCGGCAGTCTCAAGCCGATCGAGGGGTAGCGAGGATCAATGCGCGCTGATTGATTGCCCTCGGATGCCGTAAGCCGCACTGGAGATAACGAGCAAGCGGCCCGGCCAAAAAGTTCATGGTGGAGCCGAACTTTCTCGAAATCGCCGGACCTAACGAATATGCACACCGTCTACGGATTGACCAGATGATCCACTCCTTGCTGATCCGGGTACTTGTACTCGGAGTAGCCTTGTGGCTGCCATTCCAGGCGGTTGCCGCGGCCAGTTCCTCCCTTTGTCCGGCCGCGATCGGGGACGACGCGAAGAATATGTCCACACCTGCGGAGCAGATGGACTGCCAGCAAATGCCGGCAACCAATTACGGTAGTGCGGCATGCAAGCTCTGTTTTTCCTGCGTTTTTTGTCCCGCTTCTTTCGTTAAAGACGCCCACTCCTCGCTACCGCTAAAGCCAGCGCTCGCGCTTGGCCTGCGGATGCCCTGGAGCGTGGTGACTTTCGTAACGACGCCTCCCGAGCACCCCCCTCACACGGACTTCCTTCTGGTCTAGCTGTTTACGTTGCGGCAAGGCTCATCGCGAGCTGAGTCGTAACGGCTTCGATGGTCCATTGCGTGCGCGCATCAAGCGCGCGGCAACCCATCGCTACTAAACAAGACAAGATAGGAGTCCATCATGCGCATCGTCACGACGATCGTATTACTGACCCTGAGCGGATTTGCCGTACTGGCGGATGCCGCAAAGGAGCCAATGGATTTGCAGGAGAACAACCCTTCGATTACCGACAAACGCGGAAGCGACGTCTCCGCGAAGAAAGAGGCCAGCGTTGTTCGCACACATAGCGGATCTTCGTCCCGCTATCCGTCGAACGTCATGGGACGACGGTAGGTCTGGCATTGCGCTTTCCTACCGTTATTTAACCAATTCGTTTTTTCTCGATGGAGGTAGAACGCTTGAGGACGCATAAGACCAACTAGCACGCTGTCCAAGAGCGGGAGGGATATGAAATATGCCCCTCCCCTCTTGGGTTCTTTGGTGGGATTTGCGGCCGTGGGAATGAAGGCTGGAACGAAAAGGATCGCTTTTCATTTTCTGGCACTTATTGTCGGCAGCAGTAGATTGCGGCCGGCGTTCAATTGTGTTTATTAATGGAGATACGTCATGAACAAACTATTGTTTGGAACAATTGCTGGTATCGCGTTAACCCTGTCGGCCGTTGCGCACGCTGCAACTGACGCTTCGACGACATCAGAGCAAGCATTGCGCTCGAAGCAGATTGACGAATGCTTCCAGGCGCACGCAGTGCTAATGGAAAAACCGGCCATTAGAAACCGTGTCAATTGCTGGATGGCGCATCGTCATCTGATGCGAGGCTAAGGGCGATGTGCTGGCGACTCCGGGGCCACCTTGGAACCAGGTGGTCTCGGGGTTCGCAGCAATGAAAACTATGTCCCTCGGTGAACGACGGTGCAATCTAGCAGCCGGTTCCAGAGAAAGAGGGGGACAAAGCTACGATTTCCCCCTTCTTCGAGTTCTTGGATGTTGCTGCAATGTGATGCATCCATCCTGCCCACCGAGAACGTAGATAAGAGGATGGGCTCGACCGGCCTACGGAATATGCTCTACAATGAAGTGCCAATTTTCGAGGATTCAACCCGGCGCCATGAATAGCGGGTTTCGCCAACTGAGTGTTGCCTTGGGCCGTGTTCTGATCGGCGCGATGCTGTTCGCTCAATTGGTCAATGCGGGTCAGGCATGCATCATGCCGCCGCTTTCTCCGGTCATGGCATTCGCAAACGCGGATCATCACAGTCACTGCGCCAAACGGGTCAATCCCAATAGTTGCCTGCAACAGTCGACCGCAACCGATCAAAGCTTCAGCCAAGCCGAGCTTCCGGTGTCGGGAATGCCCGATGTGGTGGTTCTTACCCTTCCTCGTGAACTTGTCGCGACGACGTCATATATCGTTGCGACGGCCGTACCGCACCGATCTACTGATCCTCCGCTCTCGATTCGATACTGCAGTTTCCAGCTTTAGCCTTCGCTAGCATTGAATCCGCCGCGCAAGCGGCCGTTCGTGTTTTCTTTGCGGAGGCATCATGAATTCTCTGGTTTTCCTGGCAAGGGCAACCCTTGCCGCACCCATCAAGTCTGTTCGGATCAACTCCCGCCGCGCGCCCGATCGGGAACCGAAAGCGATTCGGGGGCTTCCCCGCGGAATCGTTCTGGTCGCGCTGGCAGGCGCACTCGGGTTCTGCGGCGTCGTTTCCGGCGCCGAAGCACCGCTCACGCTTGCGGAGGCGCAACGTCGCGCAATCGAGCGCTCCCTTCAGATACCGGCGCAGGACGCGGCCGTTACTGCCTCTCGCGAAATGGCGGTGGCGGCCGGGCAATTACCCGATCCCGTGCTCAGGCTCGGGGTCGACAATCTGCCGATCAATGGCCCCGATCAATTCAGCGTCGGACGCGACTTCATGACGATGCGCCGCATCGGCGTCATGCAAGAGTTCACGCGCTCCGAAAAACGCCAACTGCGTGCCCAGCGATTCGAGCGCCAGGCCGAAAAGTCCCGCGCCGAAAAAACCGCAACCATCGCGTCCATCCAGCGAGATACGGCGCTCGCCTGGCTTGACCGCTACTACGATGAGGCCATTGCCGCGGTGATTGCCGAGCAGGCGACGGAGGTCAAGCTCGAGATCGTGGCCGCTGAAAGTGCGTATCGCGCGGGGCGCGGCAGTCAGGCCGACGTATTTGCGGCGCACAGCACCCTTGCCGCATTGGATGATCGCGCGAGCGAATTCAACCGGCGCATCAGCTCAGCGAAAGCCGTCCTGGCGCGCTGGGTAGGCGAAAGCGCCGAGGCGCCGCTGGAGGGAACGCCCGCCTTCGATTCCATTCGTCTGGATACGGGTGCGCTCGAGGCCGATCTCGCCCATCACCCGCAACTCACCGTCCTCAGGAAGCAGGAAGAAATCGCTTCGACCGAAGCCAGGATCGCCCAGGCCGACAAGAAGGCGGACTGGAGCGTCGAAGTGACGTATAGCCAGCGCGGCTCCTCCTTCTCGAACATGGTGTCGGTCGGCGTTTCGATTCCATTGCAGTGGGACCAGAGAAACCGCCAGGATCGGGAGTTGGCGTCCAAGCTGGCGACGGCCGATCAAGCCAGGGCCGAGCGTGAAGAGGCGCTGCGCGCGCACATTGGCGAAGTACGTGCGATGGTCGCCGAATGGGAGAACGGCCGCGAACGTCTGACACGCTACGAGAGGCAGCTCATCCCGCTTGCCAAGGAGCGCACCAAAGCCGCGTTCGGCGCCTACCGGGGCGGCAAGACCAGCCTCACGGATCTCCTTCTCGCACGACGTAACGAGATCGACATGCGGATGCAGGCGCTGCAACTGGAAATGGAAACCGCGCGCCTGTGGGCGCAACTGAATTTCCTGTTCCCGGTGGAGGGGAATGCGCCGCATGCCGCCTCGCCGTCCACCGCCGCCTCGACGAAGGAATCGAAATGAAGACCAGGAATCTCCTCCTCGCGGTCGCCGCCGCCGGCCTTCTCGGCGCAATCGGTTATGGCCTCTATGAGGTCGGCATGAACCGGGGCATGCAGATGGGGGACCCGACTCCCAGCGCCGCCGCACCTGCCGACGCCAGCGCGCAAAAAACGGGCGCCATCGATCCTGCCACGGGCAAGACGGTTCTTTACTGGCACGACCCGATGGTACCGGGACAGAAGTTCGACAAGCCTGGCAAGTCACCCTTCATGGACATGCAGTTGGTCCCCGTTTATGCGGACGGCAACGGCGACGAAGGTAAGGTGACCATCAGCTCGCGCGTCCGGCAGAACCTGGGGGTACGGTCGGTCGAAGTCACCAAAGGCGCGTTGGCGCCGGCGGTGGTAGCGGTCGGCACCGTGCTCTACAACGAGCGGGAATTAGTGGTCGTTCAGGCACGCAATAACGGCTACGTGGAGAAACTTTACGTGCGGGCGGTGCTCGACCCTGTGCGCAAGGGAGAGCCGCTGGCCGAACTGTACCTTCCCGAGTGGGTGGCGGCGCAGGAAGAGTACCTGTCCGCGCGGCGCATCACCGATACCGGCCTGGAGGGCCTGATGGCGGGTCTGTTGGAAGGCGCCCGTCAACGCATGCGCCTCGTGGGCATGCCAGACGATCAGATCCGCCTGGTCGAATCCACCGGCAAGGTACATGCGCGATTGACTGTAACCGCGCCGATCAGCGGCGTGGTCGCGGAACTCGGCGCGCGCGAGGGCATGACCGTGATGGCGGGTGCGTCCCTGTTTCGGATCAACGGACTCGAACCCATCTGGGTAAACGCGGAGATCCCCGAGAGCCAGGCTGACATCGTACAGCCCGGCAATCCGGTGGAAGCGCGCACGCCCGCCCTTTCCGGAAAGGTGTTCAAGGGGCGCGTTGCTGCCATCCTGCCCGAGATCAACCCGGCCACGCGTACGATCAAGGCGCGCATTGAGCTTGCAAATCCCGGCGGGCAGCTCAAACCCGGCATGTTTGCGACGATCGACTTGACCCCGCGGGGCCGCCAGGAAGTCCTCATGGTGCCCACCGAGGCGGTCATCCAGACCGGCAAGCGCAACGTCGTTATTGTCGAGGAGGGTGCGGGCAAATTCGCTCCGGTCGATGTCGAAATCGGCATGGAGGCCGACGGCAAAACCGAAATCCGCGAAGGACTCGAGGCTGGCCAGAAAGTCGTTGTCTCGGGCCAATTCCTCATCGATTCCGAGGCAAGCTTGAAAGCTTCCACCATGCGCATGGAAGACGCGCCGGCAACGGTTGCCGGTGAGCGCATCGGCATGACGCATAAGGGCCAAGGCAAGGTCGAGAAAATCAGCGAAGGAGAGATCACGCTCTCGCACGGCCCCATCCCTTCGCTGCAGTGGGGTGCGATGACCATGGGCTTCAGGCCGCCTGCGTCCGGTCTCCCCGCCAATGTGGCCGTGGGTGACACGGTCGCTTTCGAGATTCGACAGACCAAAGACGGGATGTACGAAATTACGAGCATCACCCCGATCGCCCGGGCACCCGTTGCGCCGACCAGAGGCGAAGCGCAGGGCAGCATGAAGGGGCCGAAGAAATGATCGCCAGACTCATACGCTGGTCGATCGCGAACCGTTTCCTGGTGCTGCTCGCGACGCTGATGGTCACGGGCTGGGGGCTATGGTCGCTGTCGCGAACTCCGTTGGACGCGATTCCCGACCTGTCGGACGTGCAGGTGATCATCCGCACCATGTTCCCGGGACAGGCGCCGCAGATCGTCGAGAACCAGGTGACCTATCCGCTGGCCACCACCATGCTGTCGGTGCCGGGCGCGAAAACGGTGCGCGGTTACTCGATGTTCGGCGATTCGTTCGTCTACATCCTGTTCGAGGACGGCACCGATCCGTACTGGGCACGCTCGCGCGTGCTGGAATACCTGAATCAGGTGCAGTCGCGTCTTCCGCCGCAAGCGAGGACCTCGCTCGGACCCGATGCGACCGGCGTGGGCTGGGTATTCGAATACGCGCTCGTCGACAAGAGCGGCAAAATGGATCTGTCGCAGTTGCGGGCGCTGCAGGATTGGTTTCTCAAGTACGAATTAAAGACGGTGCCCAACGTTTCGGAGGTGGCAAGCGTGGGCGGCATGGTACGGCAGTACCAGATCGTGCTCGACCCGGACAAGCTGCGCAGCTACAACATCACCCACGGCAAGGTGATCGATGCGCTCCAAAAGGCGAACCAGGAAACCGGCGGTTCGGTGCTGGAGCTGGGCGAGGCGGAATACATGGTGCGCGCCTCCGGCTATCTGCAGTCGCTCGACGATTTCCGCAAGATTCCGCTGATGACCACCGAGGCAGGCATATCGGTACGGCTGGGTGACGTAGCGCGTCTTCAGGTCGGGCCGGAAATGCGCCGCGGTATCGCGGAACTCGATGGCGAGGGCGAAGTGGCCGGCGGCGTGATTGTGATGCGCTTCGGCAAGAACGCACTGGAGACGATCGACGCGGTCAAGGCGAAACTGGAAAAACTCAAGCCGAGTTTGCCGCCGGGCGTCGAAATCGTCCCCACCTACGACCGTTCCAGCCTCATCAAGCGTGCGACCGCAAACCTCGCGCAGAAGCTCGTCGAGGAATTCATCGTCGTTGCGCTGGTCTGTGTGGTGTTCCTTTTCCATCTGCGCTCCGCTTTCGTGGCCATTGTTTCCCTGCCTCTGGGTATATTGATGGCCTTCATCGTGATGTACTACCAAGGCGTAAACGCCAACATCATGTCCCTCGGCGGCATCGCCATCGCTATCGGTGCGATGGTGGATGCCGCGGTGGTGATGATCGAGAACGCGCACAAGCACATCGAAGCATGGCGCCACGCGCATCCCGGGCAACCATTGGCGGGTGCCGAGCATTGGCGGGTGATCGGCGACGCCGCCGCCCAGGTCGGGCCGGCGCTGTTCACCTCGCTGCTGATCATCACGTTCTCCTTCATCCCGGTGTTTACGCTTGAAGCCCAGGAAGGCCGGCTGTTCTCGCCGCTCGCCTACACCAAAACCTATGCGATGGCCGCCGCCGCGGGACTGGCAGTCACGCTGATTCCGATACTGATGGGCTACCTCATCCGCGGTCGGATTCCCGAGGAAAAGAAAAACCCGCTCAACCGCGCACTCATCGCGCTGTATCGGCCGCTACTCGAAGGCGTGCTGGCCTTTCCAAAGACCACGTTGCTCGCTGCGCTGCTGATCCTGCTGGCGAGCGCCTATCCCGCCACCCACATTGGTGGCGAGTTCATGCCGCCGCTGGATGAGGGTGACCTGCTGTACATGCCCTCCTCCTTGCCCGGTCTTTCCGCCGGAAAGGCATCTGAACTATTGCAACAGACTGACCGGTTGATCAAGACCGTGCCCGAGGTGGCGACCGTGTTCGGCAAAGCCGGCCGCGCCGAGACCGCCACCGATCCGGCGCCGCTGGAGATGTTCGAGACTACCATCCAGTTCAAGCCGCACGATCAATGGCGTCCGGGCATGACGCAGGAC
The DNA here is from genome assembly GCA_016194905.1 of Betaproteobacteria bacterium. Lineage (NCBI taxonomy): Bacteria > Pseudomonadati > Pseudomonadota > Betaproteobacteria > Betaproteobacteria bacterium. The sequence goes on along the minus strand of JACQAP010000029.1, from coordinate 100,877 downwards.
AAGCTGGTCGAGGAACTGGACCGCATAGTGAAGGTACCGGGTCTGTCGAACATCTGGGTGCCGCCGATCCGCAACCGGATCGACATGTTGGCGACCGGCATCAAGAGCCCGGTGGGTGTGAAGGTGGCTGGCACAAACCTGCAGGAAATCGACAAGATCGCCGCGCAGATCGAGCGCGCGGTCAAAACCGTGCCGGGAGTCAGTTCGGCGTTCGCCGAGCGTCTTTCCGGCGGGCGTTATATCGACGTCAATATCGACCGTGACAAGGCAGCGCGATTCGGACTGAATATCGCCGACGTGCAAAGCATCGTCTCGGCCGCGATCGGCGGTGACAATGTCGGCGAGACGGTCGAGGGGCTGCAACGCTTTCCGATCAACGTGCGCTATCCGCGCGAAATTCGCGACTCCGTCGAGAAGATCCGCGACCTTGCGGTGCTCACCGAGCGAGGTGCGCAGATTCGTCTCGGCGATGTGGCGACGATCCGCATCAGTGACGGGCCGCCGATGCTGAAAAGCGAGAACGCACGGCTGTCGGGCTGGGTGTACATCGACCTCCATGGGCGCGATCTCAGTTCCGCAGTGCGCGACATGCAGCAAGCGGTTGCCAAGGAGATCAAGCTTCCGGCCGGCTACTCCATTTCGTGGTCCGGCCAATTCGAATTCCTGGAACGCGCCACAGCCAAACTCAAGATCGTCGTACCAGCGACGCTGCTGATCATCTTCGTCTTGCTCTACCTCACGTTCCGACGTTTCGTCGAAGCGTTCCTGATCATGGCTACGCTGCCTTTCGCGCTGGTAGGCGGTTTTTGGCTGATTTACCTGCTGGGCTACAACATGTCGATCGCTTCCGCGGTGGGATTCATCGCACTGGGCGGCGTGGCGGCGGAGATCGGGGTGGTCATGCTGCTTTACATTAATCAGGCGGTAATTGCCCGTGAAGAAAAAGGACAGCTCACTAAAGAGCAGGATCTGGCGCAGGCGATCATCGAGGGCGCGGCACTTCGCGTGCGCCCAATCGCGATGACGGTCGCCGTGATCATTGCAGGCTTGCTGCCGGTGATGTGGGGCACTGGCACCGGCTCGGAGGTGATGCGTCGCATCGCTGCCCCGATGGTCGGGGGGATGATCACCGCACCGCTGCTGTCCATGGTGGTGCTGCCGGCCGCCTATTACCTGATCTATCGCCGTCGAGCAGATTTGAGACTTGTCCGACTCCACGACGACGAGCAAGTAGCAGAAAATCCGTCAAGCCGTGATGTTGTTACGCGGTCATGAAGGGGTGATTTCATGCACGAGAAGATTTTCGCGACTTTCCGCGAATTGGCGTTAGATGAGGCTGTGTTTCAGCAGTGTCGTGTCTTCAACCAAGCAACGTAAGGAGTGGAAAATGGACGAAAGGAAGAGAAATACGATGAGAGCCGTTTCGGGCGCCGCGCTTGCGGCCGCGGCAGCAGGCCTGTTCCTGGCCGGTACGGCTGGCGTAATCGCGGCGGACAAGACGGAAGCCAAGGTGCATTGCGCGGGTGTCAACGCCTGCAAAGGCAAGAGCGAGTGCGCATCCGCCAGCAACAGCTGCAGCGGTCAGAACGCCTGCAAGGGCAAAGGCTGGGTATCCGTCAGCGAAAAGCAGTGCTTGGAAAAAGGCGGCAAAGTGGAGAAAAGCTGAGACGCTTCGATCGCCGCCTGCTATCGGGGAGCATGCTTCGGCGTGCTCCCTCTATATTCTTGAGCAGTGCATAAGGATTGTCCCCCGTTTTTTCTTGAGAGCTAATCATGAAGAACACTGCCAATCCGCTTTTGCATTTCCTATTCTTTGTGCTCTCAATGCTGTTTGGTGGCATCACCTTTGCTGCCGGCGATCCAACTCATGGCATTGCCGTTTTCCGGGCATGCATTGCGTGTCATTCCGTCGAACCCGACGAGCACATGACAGGCCCGAGCCTCGCGCACCTCTGGGGCCGTAAGGCCGGGACTGCGGGAGGGTTTACCCGGTATTCGGATGCATTGAAGCATGCGAACGTAGTGTGGGATGAGCGCACCCTGGACCAATGGCTGCGCGATCCGGCGAAATTTATTCCCCACAACGACATGACGTTCCCCGGTATCGAAAGCAGCAAGGATCGCCGGGACGTCATCGCGTACCTGAAAGCGGTCTCCCAAGGTCATGCGCCCGCGCCATCCAAAAATGAAGGCGGCATGGGGATGATGATAGGTCGCAACAAACTGGATCTGAAAAACACCGACCCGAAGATGCAGGTCGTCTCTCTCGAATACTGCGGCGATACCTATATCGTCAAAACGGCAACGGAACAAACGTACAAATTCTGGGAGTTCAACCTCCGCTTACAAACGGACTCGAGCAAGTACGGCCCCCTCAAGGGAAAGCCGATCATCGTGGGGACCGGCATGATGGGTGACCGTGCAGCGGTCATATTTACTGCACCGCGCGAGATTAGTTCGTTCATCAAGGAATCGTGCCACTGACCAATCAGGTCGGCGGAAGCGGGGACCTTTACTCGACCGTGAGCTCGTAACGCTGGAGAAAGCTGCGACACCTCAGATTGAATCTAAACGAACTGGCTTGACTCTGTACGTACGTATAGGGTTTATAGTGCGTTCGTATAGAGGGACAGATGGCCAGCACAGAATTGACGATCGGAAAGCTCGCTCGACAGGGCGGAGTCAACATCCAGACTATTCGCTATTACGAGCGCCTAGGACTGATCCCGAAGCCTAACCGTTCTTCATCGGGCTACCGCCTTTACGACGAAGAGACCGTCAGGCGATTAGGCTTTGTCCGTAAGGCTCAGTTGCTTGGCTTTTCCCTGCACGAAATCGACGAGTTGCTGTCGCTCCGAATGCGGCCCGGGATTACTTGTGCCGACATACGGATGAGGGCTCGCCAGAAAATCGCGACTGTGGTAGAAAAAATCGCCGAGCTCACACGGATACGCGGCGCACTAGCAAAGCTTGCCACGGCGTGCCGGGGTGAAGGCCCAACCAGTGAGTGCCCCATCCTGGAAGCCTTTGACGCTCACCGGAGTTGAATGCATGAAAGTCGAACTGGTATACGACGCGGATTGTCCCAACGTGGCAGTCACACGCTCATTATTGATCGAAGCGTTCACCAAGACTGGGACTTCGGCACGCTGGCGGGAGTGGGAACGCAATACTTCAGGCACGCCGACACATGTAAAGAAGTACGGCTCTCCAACGATTCTGGTCGACGGCCGGGATGTTGTGGAGATGATTCCGGGAGCTGGCGAAGCGAGCTGCAGGGTCTATAGGGCTCAGGATGGCAGTTTGAGCCGCACACCGACGCTGGAAACGATCTCCGCGGTGCTGCTTCATGCCGCTGGTCATCCAGCCAATGAACAAGGCCGCTTGCGTACTCTTGTCGCGTCACTGCCCGCGATCGGGGCCGCGCTTATGCCGAAACTTACGTGTCCCCTTTGCTGGCCGGCTTATTCCGCCCTCCTCAGTGCGATCGGTTTGGGATTCGTCGACTACACACCCTACCTTTTGCCGGCGACCTTGGCATTTCTAGTCGTCGCCGTAGGCTCGCTCGCGATCGGAGTCCGTAGAACTGGCCGGCTGCTACCACTCGTCCTCGGCATCACTTCGTCAGCATTGGTTTTATTTGGCAGATTCGTTTTCGATTCCGACTGGACGACCAATGTCGGCGTCGCATTGCTCGTCGGAGCAATTTTCCTGGCTGCTCGAAGACGACCCGTTCACCCCACTTCCTGTCCTGCCTGCGCAGGGGCAGAGAGCGAGCCTAAAACACAGGCGCAGTAAGGAGATCGCAGATATGGCCGCTACTCGAAAGATCGAAGTGTTCAGTGCCGGTTGTTCGGTCTGCGAGGACACAATTGCACTGATCAACCGCTTGGTATGTCCATCGTGCGAAGTAGAAATCCTCGACATGCGCAATGCAGCTGTTGCAAAGAAGGCGAAGGCCCATGGCGTAGGTAGGGTTCCCGCCGTCGTTGTCGACGGCCGACTTGCCGATTGCTGCGTGGGGCGCGGGCCGAACGAGGCAAGCCTCAGGGCGGCGGGGATCGGGACACCTTAACCAAGAACGTTATGGGTGCTCATCAAACCAGTACCAGCGGCGACACTTGCGCCTGTTCCATTTTGGAGAAGCCGGGCATGAACGCGACCAGCGTCAACTTGGCGACGCGCCCAGCTCCCGGCGTTGCGGCAAGGAGCCGACGCTGACACCCATGGCTGCTGCTTGAACGCCAGCTTCGCTCGGAAAGCACAGGGTGAATACGGTCGGCCCTTCGGGCGTGCTGCGCACACTCGCGGACCCACCGTGCAACTGCATGATGGAGCGCACGATCGCTAGCCCCAGCCCCGAGCCGCGCTCCGACCCGCCCCGCGCTTCGTCCATCCGGAAGAAGCGATCGAACACTCGTGACAGGACGTTGGCGGGAATCCCCGAGCCGGGGTTGGAGACCTCGACGAGGACGCTCGCATCGGGCGCGAGGGCAAAGGACACCATGATGGCTTCGCCCCTATGCGTGTGGCCGATGGCGTTGATCACGAGGTTGGACAGTGCTTGCCGCAGCAGCTCGGGGTCGGCCCAGATCGCCGCGTTGCCTTCAATACACAGCTCCAGCCCGTGCTCGGCCAGCAGCCCCTCGTAGTACTCGGCCACGTGCAAGACTTCCTGTCTGCCGTCGAGGAGCTTGCGGTGCAGGGCAGTCTGCGCGTTGTCCGCGCGCGCGAGGAACAGCATGGCGTCGATCATGCGGCCGAACCACTCGCACTCCTCTACCGCGGAGGCCAGCACGGCCTGATACTCCGGCGCGGTGCGCACGCGGCGCAGCGCCACCTGGGCCTCGCCCATGAGATTGCCGATGGGCGTGCGCAGCTCGTGTGCCAGCTCCGAAGAGAACTGGGACAACCGCCGGAAGGAATCCTGCAAGCGCTCGAGGGCGTGGTTGAAGGCCATAGATAGTTCCTGCAGCTCGCGCGGCACGCCGTCCACAGGTAGCCTCTCGTCCAGCCGGCTCGCCGAGATCTCGCCCGCCCGACGCGCCATTGCGTCGAGTGGGACGAGCGCGCCCCGCACGAGCGGGAAACCCACCAGGCCCGCGATGACGGCCGCTACGACAGCCGCCACCACCAGCCTCGAACGATAGCGCCGGGCGAAGTTCTCGCGCTCGGTCACGTCCAGCGCGAGCATGATGGCGATGGGCGTGTGTTCGGCGTCCCCAAGAGCACCCGACGCGACCAGCGCCCGCCATATGCGACCCTCGTGCGTAAGCGTGCCCATCGGTTCGCCCGCGCGTTCAGAGGTGCGCGCGCGCGCCCAAACGCTGTCGGCCAGCGAGCGAGCCTCGTAGGAGGACTCGATGGTGTGGCCCCGCGAGTCGCTAAACACGAAACTCAGCCGCTGATGCAGCGTCTTGGCATCGAGCAGGCGCTGGGGGTTGGCGCGCAGCTCCTCGAAGGAACGTTGCTCCGCCAGGATCTGCCGTACAAAGGCCGCATTGCCCGCCAACTCGCGCCGATCCTCGGTCGAGAACTCCTCCTGGAAGGTGTAGTCGAGATAGAGGCAGATGCCGACGTGCGCGGTCACCAGCACGGTGACGAATCCGACGGTAAGCCTCGCCGTCAGCGAGACCGGTGCTCCGGCGCTAGCCATGTCTTTCCTGCTCCTCCAGGACGTAGCCCATGCCCCGCAGCGTATGGATGAGCTTGCGCTCGTAGGGGTCGTCGACCTTGGCGCGCAATCGGCGAATGGCAACGTCGACGACGTTGGTGTCGGTGTGGAAGTTGATGTCCCAGACCTGGGAGGCGATGTAAGCCCGGGACAGGACATCGCCGTGGCGCTGCATCAGCAGCGCGAGAAGGGCGAACTCCTTCTTGGTCAGATCTATCCTCTTCTGGCCTCTGCGCGCACGGCACCGACGCAGGTTCAGCTCCAGGTCCGCCATCTGGAGCACGTCGGGTTCGCGCCCGGCACCGCGGCGCATCACCGTGCGCATGCGCGCCACCAACTCGGCGAAGGCGAAAGGCTTGACCAGGTAGTCGTCGGCGCCGAGCTCCAGGCCGCGCACGCGGTCGGCCACCTCGTCGCGTGCGGTCAGGAACAGCACCGGCGTCTGCTTTTGCCGCCGCAGCGCCGCCAGGACCTGCCAGCCGCTGACGCCAGGCAGCATGATGTCCAGGATCACTAGCTCGTAGTCGCCGGTGGTCGCGAGGTGCAGTCCGTCGACCCCGGTTGCCGCGGTATCCACGATGAACCCCTCTTCCGTGAGGCCCTTGCGCAGGTACTCACGGGTCTTGATCTCATCCTCAACCACCAGCAACCGCATCGTCCCCCTCCCCGACGTCCCGCCAATTCTCGCGCAAACGGCACCCGGGACATCATTACAAAAATGTAATCCTGCTGTCAGGCGGGCGTTTGCCGCAGGCCGCTAGGATGGCTCCATCTGTCGTGACTGTGCAACAAGTTGTCTCCCACGCACTGGGCAGCAACAACCGACAAGGAGTCGATGTGCTTCAAAGGACACGGTCATCTGATTCCACGCGCCGAGCAGGAGGTCGCCTCCTATCGACACGCCGTACCTCTCGTCGGGCGCGCCGCCGTAGGAATGGCTGCGACCGTGTTGACTCCCGAACACGGCAAGCCGATGTCTCAGCACAACTTGAGCGGCTGGATCGGCCGCCAACAGGGAGATAAACACCTCTTGCTTCCACACACGGATGCGGGGAAGTGCGCGCGCTCAACCCGATATCCCGCCACCAACACAAGGCAGCAGCGCAGGGCTGGCCCAAGGTTTTGGGACACTTGGTACCGCGTCCTTTCTTGTGCTGCCCTCGTGTACCGGAAAGGACTAGATAAGCACCCACCCGGTCTAAGTAACCCTACCACAAGGAGATAGTGATGAAGAGGAGTATAGCTATGAAGAGGGGACTCATCGCGTTAGCGGTAGCTGGCGCCTTCGCCGCACCGGCCGCAATGGCGGAAGTCACGCTGAGCGGCGCCATCAACATGGGTATCCAACTTGGAAAGTCGAGCAGCGATACCGCAGGTAACCCCGGACTGACCACTAACCAGTTGCATCCGAGCTATTCGCACATGGATCTCGAATCTGTGGACGATATAGGGGGTGGCAACAAGGTGGTCATGCATTATCAAATGGATATTTCCGGCACATCGTCCGCGAATCCAGGACGCGCGGGCGGCGCCATTGGGAACCGTAACTCCTTTTTAGGACTCACCGGCCAATGGGGTGCGTTCAAGGTCGGGACGAACGAGAACGTGTACGAGAAATGGATGTATACGGCTGATCCGCTTGATGGCGCGGTAGGACCCGGCGGGAACCTTAATCTCCTGGGTACGCCCGGCGCAGCCACAGTGTTTGAAGTTGGTCAGGCCGGCTGCGGTCCTACAGCCACAACCGGCTGCGTCGGCTTCTATCGTCGTGCGGAGCAGGAGATTTGGTACGAGAGCCCGAACTGGAGTGGTTTCTCGTTCGAAGTCGATTACACGCTGAGCGCATTCAAGACCCAGACCACCGATCCGAAGATTGTGTCCATCGGCGGCAAATTCCAACCGGACGGCATGCCGTTCTATGTGGATCTGGCCTACGAAAAGCATGACGACATGTTCGGCGCTAACAAAATCGTGGGCTTTGCCGGCGGGACAAGTTCTAGCGACAATGCCGTGCAGATAGGTGGCGGCTACACGATTGGCGACCTTGGCCTGCACTTGCGTTACGAGCAACTGAAGTACAAGACAGACGGTTCCGCAAGCGCCGTCAACGAGTACAAACGCACTGCGTACTGGCTCGCGGCTAAGTACAATTTGCCTTCCGGCTACGTTGGCGGCGAGATCGGCGTTGCCCAGAAAGGTAAGACCAATGTCGGCACGGCTACCAACACCGGTGCGAAGATGTTAGGCGTCGGCTACTTCCACAATCTGTCAAAGCAGTCGCAACTGCAATTTATTTTCGCTCGTACCAACAACGAGGATGCCGCCACTTACGTTCAGATCGGGGCACCGCTTGCGGGGGCGGGAACTACCAACCAAGTATTCGATGTCCGCCTCAAACACGTCTACTGATATTCGCATCATCTGTCTACGGTGACGGGACGAGCGCCTCTTCGGGCGCTCGTCTTGGTTCCCGAACGCAATAAAAGCCGCATGGTTAGCGTTGTCGATGAAATAGAACGAGGGAAAGCCGCGCTAGAACGGGCTGCCCTCGACCAGCCTGAGCTCGTTTCACAGCCCGTTGCCGTCGTCCTCCCGCAGGAAGCGCGCATGACCTCACAGCGCATTCTGATCGTCGACGACGAGGCCGACATCCGCAGTCTCCTGCGCGAGGTCCTCTCCGACGAAGGCTACGAGATCGAGCTCGCAGCCGACGCGGCGCAGGCGTACGCCTCGTGCGCGCGGCGGAACCCCGATCTGGTGCTGCTGGACATCTGGATGCCGGATACCGATGGCATCACGCTGCTGCGTGAGTGGTCGCGTGGCCCGACCATGGCGGATTGTCCTGTCGTGATGATGTCCGGCCATGGCACCGTGGAGACCGCGGTGGAGGCGATCCGCCTCGGCGCGTTCGACTTCGTGGAAAAACCGCTGTCGCTCGCCAAGCTTCTGCGCACCGTGGAGCGGGCACTGGATGCCGGCCGTCAGAAGCGCCAGAGAGCACACGCGCTGTTGCCGCCGTCGGTCGCGTCGGTGGGGCGCAGCCGCGCGATGCAGTTGATCCGCCAGCAAGTGCAGCAGATCGCACCGCACGACGTGCCGATTCTGCTGTTGGGCGAATCGGGCACGGGCCGCGAGGCGTTCGCCCGCTACATTCACTCTCTCAGCCCGCGTAGTGCGCAGCCGTTCGTCGCAGTTGTCGCGGGCAGCCTTGCGGAAGAGACTGCCGCCGCGCTACTGCATGGACGCGAGACGGCCGCGGGTGTCGAGCCCGGGCAATATGACCAGGCCGACGGAGGCACGCTGTTCATCAAGGGCCTGGAGGATCTGTTGCCGGCCGCGCAGCGGCTGCTGCTCGCCGATATCGAGAACGGCCACTATACGCGGCTCGGGGCCGCGCAATCGCGGCCGCTCAACGTACGGTTCCTGAGTTCCGCGCAGCCCGGCTTCGAGGCGCGCGGGGTGCCGGAGCCGTTCCGCCGCGATCTGCTGTCGCAACTGAACGTGGTGACGCTGCGCGTCCCGCCGCTGCGCGATTACGTTGAGGATGTGCCGGATCTGCTGCGCTACTACGTCGATCGGCTGGCGGATGACACCGGGCTGCAGTTCCGGCGCTTCAGCGTGGCCGCGCAGAACCGGCTGCGCAACTATCCCTGGCCCGGCAACATCCACGAGCTCAAGAACCTCGTGCAGCGGCTGCTGATTCTGAAGGGCGGAGAAGAAATCGGTCTCGATGAAATCGAACGTGAGCTGTCCAGCCAGCTTCCGGTCGACGAACCGCGGGTGAAGCCGGACGTGCTGGCGCTGCCGTTGCGCGAGGCTCGCGAGCAGTTCGAACGCGCGTACATGCAGCAGCAGTTGCTGATCTGCAACGGCAGGGTCGAGCAGCTTGCCAAGCGCGTCGGCCTGGAAAGAACGCATGCGTATCGCAAGTTCCACTCACTCGGACTGGCGTTGCCGTTGCGCGAGGCTCGCGAGCAGTTCGAACGCGCGTACCTGCAGCAGCAACTGCTGATCTGCAACGGCAGGGTCGAGCAGCTTGCCAAGCGCGTCGGCTTGGAGAGAACGCACTTGTACCGCAAGCTCCACTCGCTCGGGGTTGATTTCCGGAACATAACACACGACTGAAAGACAGACGGTCGCCCGATATGGCAATCGCCAGGCGACACCGCCGTGCGCATCCTTGTGGATGCAGGCATGGACACCGCTGAAAAGAGGATTGCCGGCGACTGCTACTACATGCGGCTGTTAGCGCAGGCGGATGTTGGGATAGAGCGTCGCGGAGCGCGCGGGGTGATGCAAAGGAGACTTTTTCTGCGCCTGCAAGGGCAAGAGCGAGTGCTCGTCTGCCAAAAACGGATGTAGCGGGCAGAACGCCTGCAAGGGCCAGGGATGGTTATCCATGACCGAAAAGCAATGCCTCGCGAAAGGCGGCAAGGTGGAGAAAGGCTGAGGCGTTTTCGCCGCCGCCCGCGATCGGGGGAGTATGCCTCAGCATGCCCCTCTGGTCCCACTCGCCGGCTCTTTCGAATCGCGGAAGCCCATTTTTGAATTTCAGTCAAACGGGATAGTGGTATAGTGCGCGTCGTGCGCATCCCTGTTCAAAAACTCATTGTTTCAGTTCTCATCGTGTTCATGCTCAACACTCTAAGTTGGAGCGTGAGCGCGGTGGCTTTTGCCGATTGGGTGGCAAGCGAACAGGCATCAGTACAATCAGACGACACGGACAGCAACGCGCCAGATACCGGTTACCCGGAAAAGAGCGGTAAGCACTGCAATGAAGGCTGCCACGTTTTTAGCCATTTGCTGGGCCTCGTATATGTCACTCCCGTCAATCGTCCGACGCTCGACTCTTTCGCTATCCACGGTTCCCTGAAATTTCCGCGGGATCGCTCTCCGGATGGCCTCTTCCGCCCGCCCCGCTTCTCCGCTCTAGCCTAACCGTTACCACGTTCGATCTCGGTTGATGCCCGTCGTGCACGGCTGCATGACGGGTGTTGTTCATGCTAGACGGAGGTTCTATGCCGGGCCACTTTGCCCCAGGCGCACCTGCCCGTTCCATTCGTGCACTTGCGAATAGGGTGGCGCCGTTTTTTCTCATCGTCATTTCAAGTACGCTGTCCTTGGCTGCCGTTCGGGCGGAACCGCTAACGCTCGATCAGGCATGGGCACGTGCCGAACAGGCCAATCCAGAGCTGCGCACGGCTAACGCGGGGCTATCTGCCGCCAGGGGTCAACTCAAAGACACTCACGGGTGGTTCTGGAATAACCCGCAGATTTCCACCGATCTCACACGGAGAACGCTCGCGCAGTCCGGACTTCCCGGCCAGGCATTCGGGGAGTGGAACATCGGGCTTGCCCAGACCTTTGAGCTGGCTGGTCAGCACGGCTACCGGCGCCAGGCGGCTGAACTTGAACTCGATGCAACCAACGAAAGAATTGCGGAACTCCGACGCCGGATTCATGCAGCAGTCGAACAGCGATTTACGCGCGTGTTGGCGTTGCAGAAACGCATCGAGATCGAACGCGATTCGTCGAAGTTGATTCAGGATGCAGCGGCGGCGGTAAAGAAGCGGGTTGGAGCCGGAGAAGACAGCCGTCTCAACGGGAATCTAGCCTCCGTTGAGGCCGAGCGTGCTCAAAATCAAGTAACACTGTTGAGTGAACAACTCATTCAGGCGCGTGTGGACCTTGCGGCCTTAGTCCAGCTACCCCCGAACAATCTTCCCGAGGCAATCGGTGAGCTTAGCGCCGCCCGGCCCCGTTACATCCTGCAGGACCTGCTCGACAACGTCGCCAGTCGCCCTCTGTTTCGCGCCCTCAACCTTCGTGAACAGGCCGCAAGAAGCAAGCTGGCCTTGCAGCGCGCATCGACCTACCCCGACATCACGGTGGGAGTGACGACCGGCCGCGAGGGCCCCGGCGACGCAAGAGAAAATCTCACGATGCTGTCCATCTCCATGCCCTTGCCTTTGTTCAAGCGCAACGCTGGCGGAGTTGGTCAAGCATCCGCGGAGCTTACGCAGACACAGATTGAGAAACAGGCGGCGTCACGCGATGTCGAGGCACAAGTGCGCGCGACGTGGCAGCGGCTGGAAAGCCTTCATGCCCGCGTAGGTCGACTCACCGAATCGGTGTTGCCGAGTCTGGAGGAAAACCAGCGCTTGTCTACCGTTTCCTTTCGTAGCGGAGAGATCGGCCTGTTGCAACTCTTGCTGGTCAACCGGCAGCTTTTGGATGGGCGGCGCGATTATCTGGACGCCGTTACCGATTTCAGTCAAACGCGGATAGCGCTTGAAGAGGCCGCAGGTTTCGTCGTGAAAGACAACGCCCGCTGAGCGGCTCCTGACATCCCGTAGTCCGATGAATCCTACTTTGTCAATGCAAAGAACATGAATCCATCCTTATTTAAGAATGTCTATTTACTGTCCATTGGATTTGCCACCGCAGTCGGTCTCTCCGGTTGCGGCAAACCCGAAGAAACAGCAGCCAAACCTGTTGCCCAGAATCGCGTCAGTACAAATGCGTCGCACGCCGGAGACAACTCAAGCGAAAAGTCGTTGGCCGGGGCTACCAAGGACCATGGCGACGAACAGCGATTGACACTGTCTGCCGAAGAACTTGAAATCGCGGGGATCAAGGTTGCGGAACTCGGGACGCAATCTCTCCTTGATCAGGTGGTTCTCACCGCCACCATTCGCGCCAACCAGGATCGCATCGCCCACGTGGCACCGCGAGTCTCGGCTCGTATCACCGAAGTCAGAGCCAAACTCGGCGACAACGTAGTCAAAGGACAAACGCTCGCGCTTCTGGACAGTATCGAATTGGGTGAAGCGCACTCCGCTTACCAGCAGGCGCAAAGCCAGTTCTCTCTGGCGAAGTCCGACTTTGAACGGGCACAGAAACTCAAGGCTGACGACATCATTCCCGAGAAGGACTACCTGCGCGCGCGCAGCGAGTACGAGAAGGCCAAGGCCAGCCTGCGTGCGGCCGACGACAAACTGCGGCTGCTGGACGTGGAGCATCGCGAATCGGAGACAGGACCCGGGTCCGTTTTCCCGCTCAATGCGCCATTTCGCGGCACGGTAATCGAGAAGGACGCGGTGCTCGGCGAGCTCGCCCAACCGGACAAAAGCCTTTTCACCGTCGCGGATCTTTCGACTCTGTGGATCGAAGCCAACCTGTTCGAGAAGGACCTCGGCAGGGTGCGCGTGGGGGCATCTGCGACGGTTACGGTGAACGCCTACCCCGGCGAATTATTCAAGGGCAAGCTGACCTATATCAGCAGCACGGTGGACAAAAACACCCGAGCCGTCGGGGCGCGTGTGGAAGTGCCGAACCCGGGCGGGCAGCTCAAACCGGAGATGTTCGCCAATGCGTCGATCGACACGGCGTCCACGAGCCAGGCGCTCACTCTTCCTCAGGAGGCGGTGCTGCTCATCAATGGCCAGACGATGGTATTCGTACGGGAAGCCGGCGGGTTCGAGCCGCGCGCCGTCGAACCCGGCGACAAGGTCGGCGGGCGGGTCGTCGTGCGCGGCGGGGTCAAGGAAGGCGAGCAGGTGGTAATCGCGGGAGCCTATGCGCTCAAGGCGCGCATGCTCAAGTCGCAAATCGGTGACGCGCACTAAAGGCCCCCATCATGTTGAATTCAATTGTCGACATATCCCTGCGCTACAAGGTGCTGGTGCTGGTCGGATTCCTGCTCATCGTGGTGTTCGGCGTGCAGGCGTTTCGCGCCGTGCCGGTGGACGCGTTTCCGGACGTGACGCCGGTACAGGTCAACGTGTATACCGAGTCGCCGGGGCTCGCCGCCGAGGACGTGGAGAAACTGCTGACGTTCCCGGTGGAAACCGCCATGGCGGGGTTGCCTGGAGTCGAGGAAATTCGCTCCGTGTCGCTGTTCGGATTGTCCTATGTGAGCGTCTATTTCAAGGACAACGTGGATATCTACTTTGCCCGCCGGCTCGCCGGGGAGAAACTGCTGGAAGCGAAGGCCCGCATTCCCGAAGGCTACGGCGAGCCGTCACTGGGGCCGAACAGTTCCGGATTGGGGCAGGTGTTCTGGTACACCGTCGAGTCAGCCGACCAGAAGCTGTCCACCATGGATTTGCGCACGCTGCAGGACTGGAACGTACGCCTGCTGCTGCGCACCGCGCCGGGAGTCGACGACGTGACTTCCTGGGGTGGCGACGAGAAGCAATATCAGGTGTTGATCCAACCGCAGAAGCTGATCAAGTACGGCCTCACCTTCAAGGCGGTAATGGAAGCACTCGCCGCCAACAACCGCCAGGTGGGCGGCCAGTACGTGAACCTGGGCCAGGAGCAGTATCTGGTGCGTGGACTGGGGCTGGTCACCGGTACACGCGATATCGGCAACGTCGTGATTACGCAGCGCGAGGGTGCGCCCGTCTATGTACGCGACGTGGCCGAGGTGAAGGAGGCGCCCAGTCTTCGCTTTGGCGCGGTGACCAGGGATGGCCGGGAAGTGTCGCTGGGCATCGTACTGGCGCGCATCAACGAGAACGCCAAGAATGTCACCGATGCGGTAAAGGCAAAGCTGCTGACGGCGAAGCAGGCACTGCCGAAAGGGGTTTCCATCAACCCGGTGTACGACCGTACCGAACTCGTGGATAAGGCGCTGAAGACCGCGGAAAGTGCGCTGATCGAAGGTTCTATCCTGGTGGCCATAGTGCTGTTCCTGTTTCTCGGCGAAATCCGTTCAGCCATCGTCGTGGTCGTCACCCTGCCGCTCGCGATGCTCATCGCCTTCATCCTGATGCAGTACGCCGGCATGTCGGCCAACCTGATGTCGCTTGCCGGCCTCGCCATCGGCATCGGCATGATGGTGGACGGCGCCGTGGTCATGGTGGAGAACGGCTTTCGGCTGCTCTCTCACCACGCCGGCAAAGAGGTGAACCGGACAAACGTGATGCTCGCGGCGGCAAAAGAAGTCATCAACCCCATCGCCTTTGCGATCCTGATCATCATCGTGGTCTTCCTGCCACTGTTCTCGCTCACCGGACTGGAGGGCAAGCTGTTCAAGCCCATGGCGCTCACCATCACCTTCGCCATGGTCGGCTCGCTCATTCTGACGCTGACGCTCGTGCCAGTACTGGCAGCGCTGATCCTGAAGGCGAAGGAGGAGAAGGACACCTTCATCGTGCGCCAGGCCAAGCGCTTCTATCTGCCGCTGCTGGACTGGGCGCTCGACAACAAACGCAAAGTCATCGGCGCGGCCGCCGTGCTGCTGGCCGCATCGCTGGCGGTGTTTCCGTTTCTCGGCAAGGAATTCATGCCCACCCTGCAGGAAGGCACGATCATGTTCCGGGTGACGGGTATCCCGTCCACCTCGCTGGAGGAGAGCATAGGCGTTGCGAAGAGGTTCGACGCCGCGTTGAAGCAGAACTTCCCCCAGGTAAAGTCCACGCTTGCGACCATCGGCCGCGCCGAGAAGGGCGAGACGGCGGATGTCAACTATATGGAAGTGCTGGTCGATGTGAAGCCGGAGAAAGAGTGGCCCGGGAAAATGAGCATGACCGAGCTTTCCGGGGAGATGCAGGAAGTCCTGGAAATATCCATTCCCACGGTGGTATTCGGGGCCACCCAGCCGATCCAGATGCGAGTCGAAGAACTCATTTCCGGCGTGCGCGCGACTCTGGCCCTGAAAATCTATGGCGAAGACCTGGCCACGCTCGACAGACTGGCGGGCGAAATGAAGATGGTGCTCGACAAAGTGCCCGGGGCCGCGGACCTGGCGCTGGAGGCGAACAAGGGCAAGCCGCAGATGGTGATCAAGGTCAACCGCGACGAGGCGGCCCGCTATGGCATCAATGCCGACGAGGTCCTCGAAGTCGTTCAGGCGGGAATAGGCGGCAAGAGTGTCAGCACGGTTATCGATGGCGTGAAGCGCTTCGATATCCAGGTGCGGCTGGATGCCGCTTTCCGCGACAGTCAGCAGGCCATCAGCGATATTCCCATCCGCACGCAGTCAGGGGCACTCGTGCCGCTGTCCCGGGTAGCCTCGATAGAAACAGACGAAGGCTATTCGTTCGTCCGCCGCGAGCAGTTGCAGCGCTACGCGGTGATTCAGATGGACGTGAAGGGGCGCGATGTGGACGGCTTCGTGAAGGAGGCGGAAGCGAGGATCCGCGACAAGGTGAAACTCCCGACCGGTTACTGGATGGAATGGGGTGGCGCCTTCGAAAACCAGCAGCGGGCGCTGGCGCGGCTCGCGGTGATCGTACCGCTCACCATCGGCCTCATCTTCATCCTGCTGTACACCGCCTTCAATTCGGTGCGGTACGCGGCCATGATCATCGCCAACGTGCCCTTTGCCGTCATCGGTGGTGTCTTCGGTCTGGCCATCACGGGGCAATACGTATCGGTGCCCTCCGCCATCGGCTTCATCGCCGTATTCGGCGTGGCGATGCTGAACGGCATCGTGCTGCTCACCTTCCTGAACGATCTGCGCAGCCAGGGGCGCTCGGTGCGCGAGGCGGTGCGGGAAGGCGCGGCATTGCGCCTGCGGCCGGTTCTGATGACGGCCTCAGTAGCGATTCTCGGGCTGGTTCCCATGCTGCTCTCCAGCGGCGTGGGCGCCGAGACGCAGCGGCCATTGGCGACAGTGGTGGTCGGTGGCTTGTTCACCTCGACGGCCCTGACGCTGCTTCTGCTACCGCTCATATACGAATGGGTGGAAACACGCATTGAACGCCAACAGAAATCCGCCCCGGTGACCGCAGCATCCCGAGCATAGAGTATGAAAGGAAAATCCATGAAGGAGATCAAGGCATTCATTCACAAGCACCGCATCGCAGCGGTGATCGAGGCCCTCAAATTGGCCGACTTAGCGGCGACGGGTCATCCGGGTGGCATGCGTAACATCAACGTCGCCGCAGTGCAAAGTCTTCTGACGGCCGTCGATACGAAAGAGCAGCGCTACTCCATGGATCTCGCCGAGCCGGTGATCGAAGAATACAAGCTGGAACTTCTGTGCGTGGACACCGACGCAGAGCGGTTGGCGAACGTAGTAGCAATGTCCGGACGAACGGGACAAGGCGAAGCAGGATGGGTCTACATAACCACAGTCGAATCGGCCATGCAAATTGGTAGCTGATGAACTCGCAAACAACCGACTGTCAGGTCCGACGAAAAGTAAATTTACAAATCGCTGATCGACGTAAGGAGACAAAAACTTGAGCGGCAATCACGCAGGACACGATCACGGGCACGTCCACGAACCCGGGAATTACAACCGCGCGTTCGCCATCGGCATCGCACTGAACGTCGCTTTCGTCATCGTCGAGGCAGTCTATGGTGTGCTCGCCAGTTCGCTGGCGCTGCTTGCCGATGCCGGCCACAACCTGTCGGATGTGTTGGGCCTGCTGCTGGCATGGGGTGCACTGGCGCTGGCGCGCCGCCGGCCCACAACGCGGTTTACCTATGGACTGCGCAGCTCGTCGATTCTCGCCGCGCTTGCTAACGCGATGTTGTTGCTGCTCGCGTGTGGAGCGATCATGTGGGAAGCGGTGCAGCGCTTCGGCACTCCGGCGCCAGTCCAGGGCACGACGGTAATGATCGTCGCTGCCATCGGGATTGGGGTCAACGGTATTACCGCCTGGATGTTCATGTCTGGTCGGAGGACCGACCTCAACATCCGCGGCGCGTTTCTGCACATGGCTGCGGATGCGGCAGTATCGTTGGGCGTAGTCCTGGGCGGGCTCGCCATTCTCCTGAGCGGCTGGCATTGGATCGACTCGATGATCGGCCTGGTGATCGTGGCGGTGATTCTGGTGGGGACGTGGGGACTCTTGCGCGATGCGATCAACCTAGCGCTCAATGCCGTACCCACGGGCATCGACATGGCATCCGTGCAGACTTACCTGTGTGACCTGCCAGGCGTAACGGAAGTGCATGATTTGCACGTCTGGGGGATGAGCACCACCGAAGCTGCGCTGACGGCGCATCTGGTCATGCCTGGCGGGCATCCCGGAGACCGCTTCATGGCGGACGCTGCCGAGGAGCTGGAGCACCATTTCCGCATTCATCACGCCACACTTCAAATTGAACTGGGTGAGGTACCGCACGATTGCGCGCTCGTGTAAAGGTCGGCAAAGTATCCAAATTCTAGGCACTGGCTCCGAAGGAGCGGCCTGTCTGACGGCAATTCCGAGCGTCCACGGCACGGTGCGCCACCTCTGACGTGTTCCCAGGTTAAAATCGGCTATATGGCGAGTTGCTGCGAAGACAAGAGTTGTGAGATCACCGCAATGCGTGAAAGTCATCAACGCGTTCTGTGGGTTGTGCTCGCCATCAATGCGCTGATGTTCTTCGGTGAAGGCGTGGCCGGTCTTCTGGCTCATTCGACTTCGTTAATGGCGGATGCGCTAGATATGCTCGGTGACGCACTCGTATACGGCTTCAGCTTATTTGTACTGGCACGTTCGGTACGCTGGCAGGCGAGCGCAGCGGCAGCCAAAGGTTCGTTCATGCTCATATTCGGATTCGGTGTGCTTGGAGAGGCCGCGTACAAGGCGCTCAATCCCATCATGCCGAGCGTCGAGACCATGGGCATTGTCGGTGGGATCGCCCTGGTCGCTAATCTCGTGTGCTTTTTCCTGTTGTACCGTCACCGTAGCGACAATCTCAATATGAGTTCGACCTGGCTTTGCTCGCGCAACGACCTGATCGCGAACGTAGGCGTATTGGCTGCTGCGGGATTCAGTTACATGTTGGTATCGCGTTGGCCGGACATCATTGTCGGTGTCGTTATCGCTAGCTTGTTTCTGACTTCCGCAATTCGTGTCCTGAGACAGGCATTCCAGGCTCTGCGATTCTCACCGGCTAGTGCAATCGGGTAGATAGCGGCGAAGCGGTTAATTTTGGCCCTTCTCTGCGGGCGAATCCTGCACCGGCGGAGTGCGCTCTGCATGCATGCCCCTCTGATCCAGCAGCAAGGAATCTTTGCCCCACTCACGCGGCCGTTCCGAGCAGAGCCCCGACGGCAGCAGCCGGTACCATGGTCAAGTGCACCCCAGAATATGACGCGCACATTGCACCCGTGGTCATGCCTGCGCCGCCGGTCTAATGGCAGCGTTGGATTTCGACCGTTGCATGGACGATTTCCTCATGTTGAGCAAGTTGTTCCCTGACGCGCTGAGGCGTCAGCGCCTCGGCGTGGGTGACGAGACTTATCGCGCACGCGTAGGACTGCTTGCCGACGCGCCAGACGTGCAAATCGGCAATGCGAGTCTCCCCAGCATCCGGCCCGGTCTCCACCGCTTCGCGAATTTCCTCGACAACAGGGTGGTCCATCTCCCGGTCCAGTAGCACTTTGCCGGTTTCCGCGAGGAGATTTTTCGCCCAGACGGCTACCAGCACGGCTCCGACAATTCCCATGACCGGATCAAGCCATGACCACCCGTAGAACCATCCACCGGCCAGCGCCACGATCGCGAGAACCGATGTCGCAGCATCCGCGATGACATGCATATGGGCCGATTTCAGATTCAGATCGTGATGATGTTCCTGGTGCCGGTGTCCGGCATGATCATGCGCACCCGGGGCATGATGATCGTGCGCCCTGCCCAGAATGATCGCGCAGACGATATTCACGAGAAGTCCAACCGTCGCGACGATCATCGCCTCCTGGTAGTGAATTGGTTGCGGCGAGAAAATACGCTCGACTGAACCGAATACCATGAGGGCGGCGACACCCAGCAGAAAAATGGCGCTGGCGAATCCGCCGAGCACTTCAATCTTCCATGTACCGAAGGCGAATCGAGAATCGCGGGCGTAGCGCCGCGCTGCGGCGTACGCAAACGCACTCAGGCCAATGGCTACAGCGTGAGAGCTCATGTGCCAACCATCGGCCAACAACGCCATCGAGTTGAACCTCCAGCCAGCAACAATTTCGATCACCATCATCGCGGCGGTGATCCACATGACAATTCGCGTACCCCGCTCGGCAGCATGGCTTCCTTCGTCGAATACGTGGTCGTGGGTCCAAGCGGACCAATTTTCACTATGCATGGTATTTGTCCCTCTCATCGCTTAAGCGTTATTACAAGATAGGCTACGTACAAGGCACCGTTAATCGATAGCGCCCAGATCGGCAGCCCTGGGCTTCGCGAGTTGATACGAAGCCATGCGGCAGCGATCAGTGTGACCAGAACACCACTCAGAACTTCGATACGGGGTTGCCACGGCGTCAGCATGATGCCAATGGCCGGGAGCAACGTGCCCTGAAACACCATCGCGCCGGTGATATTGCCGAAGGCAAGCGTGTCCTTGCCTCGTCGAATCCAGAGAATACTGTTCACCTTCTCGGGAAGTTCGGTTGCTATGGGAATAATCAGCAGCGACAGCAAGAGTGCGGAAATACCAAGCAAATGCGACACACCCTCAACCCCTGAAATGAAACCCTTGGCACCAAATACAAGCAGGACAAGTCCAATACCCAGCTGAAGTAAAATCGTGAGCAAGTTTGTCGGCAGGCCAATCCGGGCTAAGAACATCCTTTGCTCCGCCTCAGTGCCGTGACCATCCCCAACTAACCGCTCCGACGCACGAAGGGTCAGCATGATGTAAATAAAGTAGGTCAGCACAAGCGCGAAGCTCAGTGCGCCTCGGACGTAACGTGCTTCTTGCGGAGCGTACATCGCCGCTGCGGCAAGCGTGAATGCAAACAGGAAGAAGTTGAGGTCGCGCACGAAGCCGCTTCGTTCCGGGCTGACATGACCCACCGCTCCCCGTCGCGGCAGTACGGCCAGAGCCATGAGGCAGGTCGATAACGTCGACAGCATCAAAGGGGCGCCGAGGATAGCCCCGACGCCGATCTCCTCGTTTACACTGACATTGGCGGTGCCGGCGAACAGCGCAAGGAGCGGAACCATCGTTTCCGGAAGCGCCGTGCCGACTGCGGCGAACAAAGAGCCGGTCACCCCCTCGGAAATCTTGAGCCTCTCCCCCAGATGCTCCAATGCATTGGTGAACAGTTCCGATGCCGCGAGAATGACAAAGAGCATCACGATCAATTCGAAGACGAAGCCAGTCATAGATCCACCTTCGGGATTCCTTCGCACCGGCAGATGACAGGTTCGCCAGCACTGCGACCAGAATGGCGATCTCGATCAGAAGGAGGATTGCGAAACTCCGCAGCGGCGGTGAACGCGAGACGTCGAGTCTTATTGCCGATATCGGCGAGGGAAACGATGTCCGTTGATATGAGGAAAGCTTCCATGGGTACCCCTTGGCCGGACTAAAGACGAATGACCAGATCGCTTCTCCGGCCAGTCCGAAGACGATATGGTCAAAGGTCTCGCCAAGCTAAGGAACCGCTTGCGCCATGACCAAACGGTCAAGTGTGTTGACGCAAGCCTCTTCGTGCGAAGAGCGACTACTCCCCAATGACCGGATAATGGTAACGCATTCAAGCTAACCGGTCGATGGCCATTTTCATCACAGGTCTTGGTTCACGGATGCAAACCTCACGACCTGATGAAGGCGAAACCGCCGGCACTGCGTGGCCAGGATTCCTTCACCTGGCGCAAGACGTCCTCCAGCATCGCCAGCATGGTGTCGGTCTCTTCCAGCGACAGATTCAGCGCAGGCATGAAGCGCAACAGGTTCGGTCGCGGTGCGTTGAGTAGCAGCCCGTCGTCGCGCGCCAGTTCCACCACCCTGGCTGCGATGTCCTTTTTCAAGTCGAGCGCCACCAGCAGCCCGCGACCGCGTACCTCGCCCAGATCGCGGCGGACTGATAGCGCTGACAGGCTTTTCATAAGATAAGCACCCCGCTCCTCGACGCTTTCGAGAAACCCGCGTGCGAGTATGACGTCCATGATCGCGCAACCGACCGCAGCCATGAGCGGGTTGCCATTGAATGTGCCGCCCTGATCACCGGACTCGAAGCAGGACACATTCTCCTTCGCAACCAGTGCGGCAAGCGGGACGCCGCCACCCAATCCTTTGCCAAGCGTCATGATGTCGGGCTCGATGCCGGAATGCTCATAGCCCCACAGCTTGCCGGTGCGGCCTACCCCGGTCTGGATTTCATCGACGATGAGCAGCAGGCCACGCTGCCGCGTCAGTTCGCGAAGTTCGCGCATGAAGGCGTCTGTTGCGATGATGACGCCGGTCTCGCCCTGGATGGGTTCCAGCATGATCGCAACCGTCCTGTCGGTGATCAGGCGCTCAACCGATGCGAGATCGTTGAGCTTCGCCTTCGGAAAGCCCGGCACCTTCGGTTCGAACAGCTCGCGGAACTGCGGCTTGCCCGACGCCGACATGGTGGCCAGCGTACGCCCGTGGAACGAGTCCTCGAAAGTGATGATCTCGTAGGCGCCGCCTTTGTTACGGGCGCCCCACTTGCGCGCGAGCTTGATCGCGCCTTCGTTGGCCTCCGCCCCGCTGTTGGTGAAGAACACTCGCTGAAAGCAACTGTGCTCGACGATGCGCCGGGCGAACTGCATGGACGGCTCGTTGTAGAACGCGGGACTCGGCGTGATCAGTTTGCGCGACTGCTCGACCAGCGCATTTGTAATCACCGCCGGACAGTGGCCTAAGCAGTTGACCGCCCAGCCCTGCACGAAGTCGAGATAACGCTTACCCTCGTGATCCCACAGCCAGGATCCTTCTCCGCGAACGAACACGAGCGGCGGCCTGGTCGTGATCTCCATCAACGTCTTCGCGGGAAAGTCGTCGAATTTCATGTTCCGATCCCCTGGTGGTCAGTTCAAAAACAAAAGGCCGCAGAGATGTGCGGCCTATCGATAACATTCGCTATTCGAGAATTCAGGGTTGTCGTCGGCCGCACGAACGCATCCCGCTGGTCGTAATGCGGCGTCGAAGCGCGTCATTGAATTTCGTATTCATGGGCAGGATTGTGCTGCCTGCCCGGCAGTCGGTCAATCCCCGCATCGAGAGTCAGTTTCAGCAATCATGCTGATTTGAAACCTGATGCCGCCCATTCATGAGGGGCTTATTGCAGCAGATCATCCACCATCGAGATGCCACCCATGCAAAGTACGATGAAATACTAATCTGTGCTGCGTACCATGCGCTAAGAGAACACCCTGCAAAAGAAATTCCTTCTGTTTCCTTTTCCTCTGCGACCTTTGCGTCCTCTGCGCCTAAAAGGGTACTCCGACGTGCTACGCACGTAGGGTATCTGCGTTGGGTGTAATCCATACAGTTTGAGACCGCTAGCGTGGGAAAGTCGGTATTGTATTGCCCTCTTCCGTTGAAAGGGTCGGCACTTGTCGCGGGCTCAACGTCTGCTCGATTTGATCCAGCTCCTGCGCGGCTACCGGTACCCGGTGCGCGGTGGGAAGCTTGCGTCCGCACTCGGCATCAGCCTGCGCACGCTGTATCGCGACATCGCAACGCTGCAGGCGCAAGGCGCCACCATCGACGGTGCGCCGGGACTCGGTTATATCCTGCGACCCGGCTTTATGCTGCCGCCCTTGATGTTCTCGCAGGACGAAATCGAGGCGCTGGCGCTCGGTTCCCGTTGGGTGGCCGACCGGGGCGATGCCCGGCTCGGGCAAGCCGCGCGCGAAGCCATTTCCAAGATAGCCGCCGTACTGCCGGCGGATCTGCGCAACGACCTCGACGATTCCGCGCTGCTCATCGGTCCCGGTGGGCCGATCGCCGCAGGCGACGCGGAACTCGAAGCCATCCGCAGGGCGATACGACTGGAGCGCAAACTCGCCATCACCTATCTCGACCTCAAGGAAACCGAAACCAGGCGCACGGTCTGGCCCTTTGCCGTCGGCTTCTTCGATCGCGCGCGTGTCGTGGTGGCCTGGTGCGAACTGCGCCAGGGGTTCAGGCATTTCCGTACGGACCGGATCACGGCCCTGACGCTGGAAGAAACGCGCTATCCGCGCCGGCGCCAGGCGCTTTTCAAGGAATGGCGGGCGGCCGAGGGCATTCCTCCGCAGTAACCGCACGTTCACTGCTGACAGAAACTGACAGCAGCCTCGCTTAATCTGGGTTGGCCCGAGCGAAGCCCGCTCGCAACCCAGGAGAATCGTCATGCCCCAACCGAACCTCGTCATCCTCTACGTCGACAGCCCGCCGGCCAGCGCCGCATTCTATTCCGATCTGCTTGGCATCAAGCCCGTGGAATCTTCGCCGACCTTCGCGATGTTCGCCCTAGAAACCGGCACCATGCTCGGACTATGGGCGCGGCACACAGTACAACCCGTCACTTCCGTAGCGGGTGGCGGCGGCGAACTCGCCTTCACCGTTGCCGATGCCAGCGCGGTGCGCACTCTGCATGCCGATTGGAGCAAGCGCGGTCTGAAGATCGCGCAGGCACCGGTCGAGATGGAATTCGGCCACACCTTCGTCGCCCTCGATCCGGACGGGCACCGCCTGCGTGTGTTTGCTCCGACCGCGCCATGAGCCGGAACTGGATAGCCATAGCATCGGCCGAGCACGTGCGCCATGGCCGACAGGCGGGATTCATGCAGGTCTGTCACGGCAAAGCCGCGCCATTGCGCCGCGTCCAGCCCGAGGACAGAGTCATCTACTACTCGCCGACACTCGCGTTCAGGGGCAAGGAAAAACTCCGGGCCTTCACGGCCATCGGCATTGCGAAGGACAGAGAGCCTTACCAGTTCGACATGAGCGAAGGCTTCTGCCCCTTCCGCCGCGACGTGAAATGGTTGAAGGCGCACGACGCGCCGATCCTTCCGCTGCTGGACGAACTCGACTTCTCGGCCGGGAAACGTAACTGGGGATACCAGCTTCGCTTTGGCCTGTTCGAGATCAGCGAGCACGATCTACAGATCATTGCCGGGGCGATGGGGGCGAAGGCGCCTGGGTATGGAGCTCTGCGGGAACCGGCAGCTCTGCGGTAAAAGCCGACGGCAATGCAATGAGCAGACACACACCAACAAGATCCCCGGGCGATACAAAACGTCTGGATCGTCAATAACGAAAGCATTGGGAAAGCCATGTGATCGGGTAGGCGGAACTGCTATTTATGCAATTATGCAGGCCAGACCCCGTCGTCCCTCTAGATGCCGGATATACGACTGCAACCGATTCCCGCGTTGACCAACTATCTACCGTGTTTCTCTTGTTTCCTGGGAGGAGTCCATATATGTATTGTTAGAGGGCATATTCATTGACCTCTTAAGCGCAGATAGCGTGCCTGAGGCTGAACCCTTTCGTCCGTGAAGCACCGACCAGTAGGAGCATATTCGACTACCTTCCCATCCTTGATGTAGAAGATGTTATTGCAAACGATTCGCCCGCTTGAGCAGGTGGTGAACGCATTTGCATTTACAAAGTTGCCCGTATTGGTGGCTCCGGCCGTCCCAAAGCAGTTCGCAACATCCCTCCCGTTCGCATAGTTTCGGATTTCAATACCGCTTGCCGTCACGGTGCGATACATAGGTACCGTGATGAATAGCGAATGCGTGTCCAAAGCTTCGACGGGCATCCCAACCCATGCGTCAAGATCCTGCTGTCGGACGGTTGCGCAAGCTGCGGCAAACGCCACGAGGGTCACAGCAAATGCGGCTAGAAGTAATTTCATATTGGCTCCTTCTAAGTGCCCTCTAACGCGTCTTTGGGATATGCAATCGTTCCGGCTCCTAGAGCTTTCAGCTTACCTTGCTTGGTCGCTGCGTGAAAATTGCCGTCGCTCGTCACGAATACGCCGCCACCGTGCTTGATGTGACACCAAAGCCCTAGCACGTCACATTTTGCATTTCGCCAATTCTTGTCTATTGAATCGACAGGCAGACCGCGTGCGTTTGCATATTCGACCCACAAGAACTCAATGTTTGGGAACAGCACGCTGTGGATATCGCGCTCCAGTGTGTCCGCTTCGTCCGCCATGACGCAATGGTCCAAAAAGCAGACGTCCATGTACGCCAGCGGGAGGAGAATCTCTAGACCACCAAACCCAATGGCGTTGAGCTTCTGTTGAAATTCGGAGAAGCTCCGAGCGTACCCCCCGTTCCGTTGCCGTTCAGATGCACCTATAGCGGATACGGCAACGGTAATCCCGTTTCCTAGGCGTGAGACGAGTTCGCGTATGTATGGCCCATCTGCCCGTGCTTCCTCGACGTCAATGAGGCAGTTTGTGTCTAGGGTAAAGCGCACCACGGCTGTTGCCCTCTAACATGTAATCAAAGGAATATTTCCGTGTTATTCCACGGCAAGGTTCCGTCTATCACGCAGTCTCTGGAACCGTGCCGTGCCAGGGGAGACCGCCTTTTGCGCAAGCAGGCTACTACCGAATCATAGACATGCCAACAATGCTTGCCGCGTGCGGCCTAGGTGACGGCGCCCGGCGCAGGTGATAGGCGGACAAGTTCCGTACTTGGCTTGATCCGGGCAACGCACCTTTATCTTTGACAGCACATCATTCATGTCAAGGTGGCGCCAGTGCAACCACCCGCAAGTTTCTTGGACATTCTGCGAATCTCTTCGTAAAGCACCTAAGCACACCGCTATCACTTGTCCAGAGCAGCAACGCACTCCACTTCCACTCTGGCACCGAGAGCCAGGCCGCTGGCGCCGAAAGCGCTTCGGGCGGGATAGGGCTTCGAGAAAAAGGTCTTGTAGACTTCGTTAAATGCTCCCCACTCGGCTATGTCCGCCAGCATGACCGTGCATTTCACGACATTGGCCAGCGAGTAACCATGTGCCTCGAGCGAAGTCTTGATATTCTCCAGTGTCTGCGCAGCTTCTTCCTTGATACCTCCGGACGCGAGCTTCATGGTTCCGGGAACAATGCCGATCTGCCCGGACAGATAAAGCGTATTGCCGACGCGAACGGCCTCCGAAAACGGCAGCGTCGTGGGCAGCACCTTGCCCGAGTTCAGGAATTCGACCGACCCTCCCTCCCCGGCAAATAGCGACCCTGCGAGCACGAGATTGAAACAGGCAGCAACAAGCAAGAAGATCTTCTTCATTTTTTAGCCTTCCATTGACGACAAAAAGATCAGGGGACCAACGATGTAAAGTCGAGAGAATATTCCAAAATAAAATCCTGCATCCCGTTGCTCGGTATAACCCACCAGCCAAAACTCCAAGCCACGGCAGCCCGCCTCAATGACCCAAAGTCAGCTTGCGATCAAGTCATCTTTTCCTCTGCGTCCTCTGCGCCTAAAAGGGTACTCCGACGTGCTACGCACGTAGGGTATCTGCGTTGGGTGTAGTCCTTAGAGCTTGAGGCCCTTTCCGCCAAGCGCTGCCGTTACGGCATCGGCAGGAGCCAGCGCCGCGGCATAGCAGTCTTCCAATTCTCCCGGTCCTTCCATGGACATCTTCAGATCGCGTATCACGCCGTCGTTCAGGTCGTAAGCCCAGCCATGCACGGCCAGCTCCTGCCCGCGCGCCCAGGCGTCCTGGACCACGGTGGTCTGGGCGACGTTGACCGCCTGTTCGATCACATTGAGTTCGCACAGACGGGCAATCCGCCCTTCCCGGCTCGGGATCGCGCCGAGCGCATCGCGATGCTTTTGGCCTACGTCCTGCACATGGCGCAGCCAGTTGTCGATCAATCCCAGCTTGAGGTTGTCGTGCGCCGCCGTCACGCCGCCGCAGCCGTAGTGTCCGCAGACGATGACGTGCTTCACCTTCAGCACATCGACGGCGTACTGCAGCACCGAAAGGCAGTTCAGGTCGGCATGAACGACAATGTTGGCGACGTTGCGATGGACAAAGACTTCACCAGGCGCCAGGCCGGTGATCTGGTTCGCCGGAACGCGGCTGTCGGAGCAGCCGATCCATAAAAACTCCGGTACCTGGATCTGGGAGAGCTTGGTGAAATAATCCGGCTCCCGACTGCGCACGCCCGCGGCCCAGAGCCGATTGTTCGAGAGCAGCCTGTCGAGTCGTTTCATCCTAAATCCGGTAGTTCATTCACCGCAAAGGATTCTTTTCAATACCCCCTTGAGGGGTGCGCCAAGGACGCAAAGGAGAGCGATAGGCGTGCCTGACCGAACTCACCCAAAGGGTGAAAGTGTCGACAGATCCATGCATTTGTTTTCCTTGCGTCCATGGCGTCCCTGGCGGTGCAACTGCTTTTTCCAAGTTCATGTGTCAATCATTTCACAACTACGGGTCGGGCGCCTACCGCCCGCTGCTTCCCACCAGAAAGCGGTCGAGCTTGTTGGCAAAGGCCTGGCGGTCGGCATTGCTGAAAGTCGATGGGCCGCCGGTCTCCACGCCGCTGCTGCGCAACTCGTCCATGAGCTTGCGCATCGCCAGGCGTTCCTTGATGTTGTCTTTGGTATAAAACTCGCCGCGTGGATCAAGGGCGTGGCCGCCCTTCTCTATGACGCCGGCGGCGAGGGGAATGTCGGCGGTGATGACCAGGTCACCGGCTTCGACCAGTTCGACGATCTTGTCGTCGGCGACGTCGAATCCAGCCGGAACCTGGAGCGCCTTGATGAACTGCGAAGGCGGAGTTCTGATCGGCTGGTTGGCAACCAGCGTCAGCGTGACTTGCGCCCGCTCGGCGGCGCGGAACAGGATGTCCTTGATGACATTCGGACAGGCATCGGCATCGACCCATATCCGCATGCACCGGTCCCCTGTTCAGCCTTGGGAGGGAGTTTCTCCTCCAGCCGGCGGCGGCGGGGTGCCATCGCCCTCAGCAGGTGTTTCAGCTTTGTCCGTTGCTTTGCGCAGGCGCTTTTCTTCCTGCTTTTTCTTCTTTGCGATTTCTTTTTGCCGTTTTTCGAATGCGTAGTTTGGTTTGGCCAATCTGTCACCTCTCAAAAATAGTTGAAAATGAACCGCCGACCAATGCAAAGGCAATTATCGCCTTTCTTTGAACACTTTGCGCCTTTTTTGCGCCCCTGTTTCGAGGTTTTTTATCGGCCGCCGGATACCTCGATGAAGGCGCCGGTGGTATAGGACGCCTCCTCTGACAGCAGCCAGAGAATGGCGCTGGCGACCTCCTCCGCCTTGCCGCCGCGCTTCATCGGCGCGAAGGTCTTGACGCGGTCGACCCGGTTCGGCTCGCCGCCGCTGGCATGCATTCCGGTATAGATGAACCCCGGCCGCACGGCATTGACGCGGATGCCCTCTTCCGCGACCTCTTTCGCCAGGCCGATGGTCAGGGAATCGACCGCCCCCTTGGACGCCGCGTAATCGACGTATTCCCCGGGAGAGCCGATCTGCGACGCGCGGGATGAGACATTGACGATGCCGCCGCCCGCGCCGCCATGTCGGGTCGACATGCGCCGCACCGCCTCGCGCGAGCAGATGAATGTTCCGGTGACATTGGTCGCAAATATGCGCTGCAGGCGCGCGGCGTCGATCCCGTCCAGCCGCGTCTGCTGTTCGACGATACCGGCGTTATTGACCAGCGCGGTCACGCGCCCGAGTTCCCTGTCGACCGTCTCGAACAGGCGCACCACATCCTGCTCCGACGCCACATCGGCGGCAACGGCAACGGCGTGCCTGCCGATCTGCTCGATATTGCGCACGATCTCCTCGGCGGCCTTGCGGTTATGCAGATAGTTCACGCAGACCGCGTAGCCGCGCTGCGCGGCCAGCAGCGCTGTTGCCGCGCCGATGCCACGGCTGCCGCCGGTCACGATCATGATCTTGTTCATCCGGGTCCAGTTATTCGCAGCCGCAACCTCGTCCGATTATCCACGAAGTTCCACGCGGGGCGCGGCCGCAGCCGAGCGATGGGACAGGTCCAGGGCCTGCGCCAGCAGCGTGTACTTGGTATCGAGATCCGAACCGAGGTTGCCGGGCCACCTGCCCTCATCGATATAGGCCAGGAACGTCTGCAGCACGGCGGCGAAGTACTGCTCGTGCGTGGTGCGCAGCGCCTTCGGGATCGTGATGCGGAACTCCGCGCCGGCGGGCTCGACGCCGAGCCCGGGGAACTCGGTTTGCATCTTGGCGACGGCGTCGGTCAGCGCTTCGGCAAAAACCTTGCCGCCTTCGGCCGGGCTGATGGTAAGCATGGTCAGGAATCCCGTCTCCGGCCCCTGATCGACGATCAGATCGGACTTGGTCCCCCGTAGAATGGCACGGTGAAGGTCGCCGCTGCCCTCCGGTTCTTCCAACGCCCAGAGCGTTTCGATTTCCACCGGAATGCCGCGCAGTCGATACGACAGCGCGGCGTTGCATAGATACTGTAGCGCGCCGTCGGCCACGCGGTCACGCAACGCTGCCGGAAAATCTTCGAGACCGGTGATACGCGAGAAGAGGTCGCGCGGAATGGCCGTCGGCCACTGTCGCGCCGACAGTCGCTCGACATGCCAGTCGAAGTCGAAGCGCACGCCGTCGCCGGTCATCCATTGCACCAGGTCGACCAGATGCGTGGTGACATCGGTGATGCCCTCGCCTTGCACCGCGGGATCGAAGTACCAGGCTGGCCGCTGCAGCGGCCGGTTGTTGACCCTCTTGTAGAGGTGATGCACGCTGCGGACGGCAATCGCGGGTTGGTCGCCGTCGATGCGGAAGTCGCCGAATACCGCGGACTGCTGTACGAGCGCCTTCTGCACCCGGTTCGCCACCTCATGGCGCTCGGTCATGATATCCATCGCCAGCGGCGCACTCGCGGTGACCTCTCTCAGCAGTCCGATCTGCTCGCTCTCGATCAACCAGGGCTTGTCGCCCAGCACGCGAAAACCCTGCGCGTGCAGGATATGGATTAGCGGTATTTTCTCGTTGTTCCTGCCGGCGACGATGACGACCTCTCCCGGACGCTGCGCGATCAGCTTCTCCATATAATCGGCACCGCGATGGACGTAGAGCATCCAGTCCGTCGGGTCGACTTCGCGATCGTTGAAGGAGTGAACGAGGCGCACGAAATGGTCCACGTCCGGTCCATCTTCGGCGAAGACATGAACGTCGTCGTCGATCAGCGGATGGCGCTCGCGCAGCGTGAGTGCGGCGTGAAAGTGGCCGGGATTGAGAATGACGATAGTGTGCTTCTTCTGCACGGCGCGTGTTCCCTACCGGGTTCCCATACTTGCGGCACTGAAATGAACCGGAGCGCCTTTCGCAGCGCTGTCGAGCAGCGCATCGATCAGCCGGTGCACACGCAGCGCTTCTTCGCCGTTGACCCGTGGCTCGCCGCCGCGCTGGATCGCATCCAGGAAATCCCGCCAGACGCTGCGGTGATAATCGTGTGGGAAGGCCATCGGATCGGCGCCGGTGCCTCCCGATGAACCATCCGCTGCCAGGATTTGCGTATGCCCGTCGTGCCGGCGCACTTCCAGTGCCGTACCGAGCAGCGTCGCCGTGCCGCGCGTGCCGGTGAGTTCGATGCGCTCCGCCGCACCCGGATAAGCCGCGGTGGTGGCCTCGATGACGCCGAGGGCGCCATTGCGCCAGCGCACCGCCGCGCAGACCATGTCCTCGCTCTCCATGCGATGAACCGGGGTCGTACCCGCGAGGCTCATCACTTCCGCGGGTTGGCCGGCGAGCGACAGCAGCACATCGAGCGTATGGATTGCCTGCGTGATCAGCACCCCGCCGCCGTCGCGCGCGCGTGTGCCGCGCCCGGGATCGTCGTAATAACTCTGCGGCCGCCACAACCGGATGATGGCTGAGGCGCCAACCAGGGCGCCAATCTCTCCACTGCGCAGCAGTTCGGCCAGCCGCTCCACGGCAGGCTTGTGGCGATGCTGCAGAACCACGCCGAGCGTAACCCCGCCCGCGCGGCATTCGGCAACCATTTCTTCGGCGCGGGCCGTGGTGATTTCAAGCGGCTTCTCCAGCAGTACGTGCTTTCCGGCGACGGCGCAGCGCTTGACGATTCCCAGATGCGTATTCGGCGGCGTCAGCACCGCAATGGCGTCGATCGAGGGATCGTCGAGAATGGTTTCCAGCTTGTCGCACTGGGAAAACGGAAATTTCTCCGCGAACTTCGCGCGCCGCTCTGCACTCGGACTATAGGCGTAAGCGACCTCGACCCGGCCGGCAAGGTCGAGTGCGCTCTTTGCGTGCGGCTCGACGGCCATGCCAAGCCCGACGATGGCAATGCGTGTCTTCTTCATTTATTTCGGAAACCTCTGTTCAGTCACGCCGCGGCCTCGTCAGCCGCGTGGCTTGCTCCGCATTGACGGCCCCCTTCGGTGCGCGGCCCTCGAGAATTTCGGCAACCTGCGCCACCGTCTCCAACGCCTGATGCTCGGTCGCCTGTGGCGTGAGTCCGCCGATGTGCGGCGTGGCGATCACCTGTGGATGGCGCGCGAGCGCGGGCGACGGCGTCTGATCCGCGGCACGGCCGACATCCATTGCGCAGCCGGCGATGCGTCCGCCGTCGAGCGCACGCAGCAGCGCCGCTTCGTCCACCAGATTGCCGCGCGAAGCATTGACGAAGAAGGCGCCCGGTTTCATTTGTGCGAAAGCCTGTTCGTTCATCAGATTTTCAGTCTCTTCGGTTGCGACCGCAAGGCAGGCGACGAAATCCGATTCCGCCAGCAGTTGCGGCAACTCGACGTGAGCCAGTGCGGCGTTCACGACTTTCGCGTAGGGATCGCTGACGAGTACGCGCATTCCCAGCGCGATCCCCAGATCGCACAGGTAACGCCCGATTTGACCGTAGCCGATGACGCCGAGCGTCGCGCCTTGCAACTGCCGTCCCATGACCGACACCGGCACTTTGCCGGCATGGTAGTCCTCGGTCGCGAGGCTGATCCTGCGTCCCAGGTCGATCATGGCCCCCAGCACCCATTCGGCCGTAGCGGGGATGAAGCCCGCGCTCGCCTGCGTCACCAGCACACCGTGCACGGAGGCTGCTGCGACATCGACGTTACGGATATCGATTGCACAGCGGCAGAACGCCACCAGCCCCGGCAGGCCGGCGAACAGTTCCGCATCGCCGGGAACATGGCGATGGGTCACGATGATCTCGCAGCCGCGTGCCGCCTCGATCAGTTCGGCGGTGCTCAGTTCCCGTTCCAGCGGATTGCGGCGCACTTCGCCCAATGCCTTGAGCGCGGCGAGGGCCTTATCGCTGTAATAGTTTTCCCGGACTTGCGGCGGATGCGTGAGCAGGATGGTAGCCACGATGACTTGCTACGCTTTCGGAAATCCGAACAAATGCATGTGCGTGTCGCACGTGCCCGTTGGCGCGATCAGCTTCGGACGATGCCGGTTCATTTCTTCTTCGGTTTCGGCGCTTTCTTCAGCTTGGGGGCCTTCTTTGACTTTCGCGCCTTACCAAGTTTAGGGGCCTTCCCCAAATCAGGAGCCCTGCGACTCGGGTCGCCGCCGATCTCGGCGAACACGAAGTTGCCGCCCTGATACCTCTCGGCACGCGGATCGCCCGGCTTCTCCCTGGCCAGCACTTCGTCGGCATAACGCTCGGCATCGTCCTGCGGTTGATAACCGAGCCGATGCGCGTTCGCATTGTCGTACCAGCTGCGCTTGTTGTCGGAGACGCCGTAGACGATTTCGAAACGGATATTCGGATTGTCGATGCCCACCGAGACCAGCCGGGCGAAATCGCGCGGGCTGATCCAGTTCGACAGCCGCCGCTTGTCCGGCGGCGCAATCGTGACGTTGCCGATGCGCATGCAGAATACTTCCATGCCGTACTTGTCGGCATAGAGACTGCCAATCTGCTCGCCGAAGGCCTTCGAAACGCCGTAGCGGCTATCCGGTTTCGGATAGACACGGTGATCGATCTTCTCGTCGCGCTTGTAGAAGCCGGTGGCGTGATTGCTGGACGCGAACAACACGCGCTTGACGCCGTTCCTGAGCGCGGCCTCGAACAGGTTGTAGCAGCCGATGATGTTGGCACGCAGGATCATCTCCCACGGCCCTTCGACCGAAAATCCACCGAGATGCACGATCGCATCCACATCCTGGGTGACGCGCAGCATGTCGGACATCTTTGCGACGTCGCCGGGCGCCGATTTTTCTCCGGCGGCGAGCGCATTGATCGGCCGCACGTCGGATAAACGGAGATGGTACTTGCCGGCCAGCTCGCGGCGCAGATGCGTACCGACGTCGCCCGCGGCGCCAGTGATTAAAATTGTTTTCATAGACCGACCGACGTATCCTGTTTCTGTTGAGGCGAGTCCGGGCGCGCCGCAGCGCACCCGGAAGAACACATCAGCGAATGCCCTTCTCGATCAACGGAACCAGTGTCTTGATGGTTTTCGGCGTGACCACGTCGGCACCGGTATTGATGGAGAGACCGGCAAACCCGTACTTCTTCGACAGCACGCACTGCATCACCGGCAGGAAGCCCTGCAGGTAGAGTTGCTGATCGAGCGTAACGGTGATCCAGCCTTTCTGCAGGCCGTCGATGGTCGCGGGAGCAAGATCGATCCCGCCGACGATGACGTCGCCCGGCTTCTTGCCTGCCGCTTGCAGCGCCTTGGGGATTACCGACGTAACGCCGCCGTGCTGCGTGCCGATCCCCTTCACGCCCGGATTCTTGGCAAGATAGGCCGTCAGCACCGGTACCGCCAGCGAGCTGTCGGAGTTCACTTCAGCGGAAATCTCGAGGTAGTCGACTTTTACGCCGGCCTTCTCCAGCGTGTCCTTCAAGCCTTTGTCGGATTGACCGCGCTCGGCCTCGCTCAGGAGGCCGTAGACCAGGGCCTTGTCGCCGGACTTGAGTCCTGCCTCGAGCATCTTGGACGCCGTGATGGCACCGCCCGCATACAGTTCGACGCCGGCATAGCCGGTACCCTTCGATCCGTACATCTGCTGGATCTTGGTCAGCGGCGAATTCCCGACCGTGATCAGAATGCCCTTGTCTTCCGCCTGCTTGACCAGCGGTTCGAAAGCATTGTTGCCCGGATGGCCCATGATGCCGATGCAGTCCGGCCTGGCGGCAAGCGCCTGACGAAAGTGTTCGAGCATCTTTTCCGGTTGCCAGGCCGAATACTGCTCGATCACCTTGATACCGAACGCATCGGCCGCCGCCAGGGCACCGTTAGTCCGCGCCCAGGTTGCGCCGTCTCCGGCATTGCCACCCATCTGCATGTACATCGTCATGCCCTTGCCGAGCGGCTCCGCCGCTTGCGAGGGCACGTAACCCGCCGCGAAAATGACCGCGGCCGCGGTCGCTGCCAGAAGTTTGCCTTTCATGTTGGTTCCTCCATGTCGCGTAACATCTTTTGATATCGGGGCATCGCTCTCGAACACCCCGCATTCAGAGCGCTGTTATGCAGCGCTCCACCGCCGAACGGTTTTGTGCCGTCCATGGTTTTGCCGGATTCAACTTCCCGGTTTTATCCCGAAGGCGCGCGCGAGCCATGTCCTGCGCTGCGGTTGTTCCATCGTCAGATGGAAGATGACGGCGGCCAGGAACACCAGTCCGACCACCGCCCGCACCCAGAAACCCTGAATCCCGGTCGCCGTCAGCCCCGCCTCGATCATCGAGATGATGAAAGCACCGATAAACGTACCGACGATCGTCGCCTGGCCGCCGAAGATGGACGTGCCGCCGATGAACACCGAGGCGAGCGCAATCAGCAGATAACCCTGGCCTTGCGTATTGAAGAAGTTGCGGTTCTCCAGCGTCAGCAGGATCGCGGCAAATCCCGCGAGCGTTCCCATCAGGGTAAACAGTTTCACCCGTTCGCGGGCAACGTTGACGCCGACCACGCGCGCGACACCGGCGTTGTCGCCGATGAACAGGACATGCTCGCCGAAGCGATGCCGGTTCATGATGAACCACAACAACACCGCGAGGCCGGCGGCCCACAGCGCCTGCGCCGGGAAATCGCCGATCTTGCCGACGAACACGAGCCACATCGACGTCTCATCGACGGTTCTCAGGCTATAAGAGGTGCCCCCCGAAATGACGGTGGTGATGCCGCCCCAGAAGAACTGGGTCGCCAGCGTCGTGATGATCGACGGCACGCCGATGTAAGCGACGATCAAGCCATTGATCAGCCCGATCAGGGCGCCGCCGGCGATGGCGGCCAACACCGCCAGCCAGATCATGTCGTGGTCCCGGTAAAGCATCGCCAAGAGGTAACCGGAAAAGGCGATGATCGACGGAAAGGAGAGGTCTATCTCGCCCGCGGCGATCACGAAGGTAAGGCCCAGCGCCAGCACCAGCACCGGCGGGACCGTGGTCAGGAACGAAAGGTAGATGGGGAGGCTGAGAAATACTTCCGGCGTGGCGACAATGAAGCAGCCGATCAGCGCAACAAAGACCACGATGATCGGCAGGCCTTCGACCCGGGACATCGATATGCGCGGCATCAGGCGGCGTCCTCGGTGGTGTCTTTCTGCAGATCGAGGAGAAAACGGGTGAGCTCGGTCAGCGTGACTTCGCCTTTGCGGAAGATTTTGGCTATCTCGCCCCGATCCAGAATCACGAGTTTATCGGCGAGTTCATGGACATGCGCCAGATTGTGCTCGATGTAGACGCAAGCGCGTCCGCGCTGTTTGATGGAACGCACGAAGTCGAGCACCTTCTGCACTTCCTTGATCGCGAGCGCAACGGTGGGCTCGTCGAGGACGACCAGGTCGGCATCGAAGTACATGGCGCGCCCGATCGCGATACCCTGGCGTTCGCCCCCGGAGAGCTTCTGCACCGGGCTGTCGGCATCGACACCGACGCCGCGAAACCCGATCTGGTTCTTCAGCACGTCATTGGTGATTGCCTTCTGCTTTTTAATGTCGATGAAACCGAAGCGGTTGGTGATCTGCCGCCCGACGAAGAAGTTGCGCCACAGCGGCTGCTTCTCGCCGAGACTTTTTTCCTGGTAAACCGTTTCTATGCGCCAGTCGTGAGCCTGGCGCACCGAATAATGCGAAAGGTCGATCCGTTCGTCGCGGATGTAGAGTTCGCCGCCGGTCGGCCTGACTACGCCGGTCATGATCTTGATCAGCGTGGACTTGCCGGCGCCGTTGTCGCCGATCAACCCGACGATCTCGTCGCGGCCCACGGTAAGGCTCACGTCGTTCAGCGCGATCACATTGCCGTAGGCCATGCGGATCTTCTCCATCCGCACCATGTACTCGTATGTCCGCTCGCCCATTGCAGGTTATAGACGTTAGCCGGTCTGGTCCCTTGCACATCGACAACAGAAATCCACGGAGCGCCTTACTCCCGTGATGCAAATTCCCGGCAAGGCGCCCCTGCGCGCGGCGGTAACAGCGTACGCCCCCCGCGCAGATCGTTCACTCACTTAAACAGCACGAGCGCCTTGGTGACCGTCGTCCACACGCCCCAGGCCAGCGGGATGCCGACGAACAGCCAGAAGGCCAACACCAGACCGCGGTGACTTCCCCGCCCGCTCACTGCCGCCGCATCCCCGCCGACCGCGATCTTCGCCGCGGCGTCGTGCGCGAGCTTGCGTTCCGCTTCAAGTTCAGCGTCAGTCATGAACCATTTCGGATTCACCGGACGCACCAGCAGGTTGCAGATGAAACCGCCGACCAGCAGCGCCGCGAGAATGTACATCGTGGTGTCGTAAGCGGCGCTCTTGGGTACGCCGTGCTTGATCTGATAATCGTTGATGTAGTTCACGATCACCGGACCGAGCACGCCGGCAGTCGACCACGCAGTCAGCAGGCGGCCATGGATGGCGCCTACCATTTGCGTGCCGAACATGTCGGCGAGATAGGCGGGTATGGTCGCGAAGCCGCCGCCATACATGGTGAGGATGATGCAGAAAAAGCCAACGAAAAGCGCCATGTTGCCGGCATGCCCCGCCCACGGCGCAGACGCGTACAAAATGAAACCAAGCGTGAAGAACGCGAAGTACGTTGCCTTGCGCCCGATGTAATCGGACAACGAGGCCCAAATGAAACGCCCCGCTATGTTGAACAGGCTCAGCAGGCCGGTAAAACCGGCGGCGATCGCCGCGATCTGGCCGAGCTGTTCCTTGCTGAGTTCGTCGAATTTCAGATCCATGGCAATCAGCCGGCCGCCGAATATTTCCTGCAGCATCGGCGAAGCCATGCCGATGACGCCGATGCCCGCCGACACGTTCAACATCAGAATGCCCCACAGCAGCCAGAACTGCGGCGTCTTGTGCGCGTTCTTCAGATGCACGTGCCGCATGGTGATCATCGCATTGGCCGCCGCATTCGCCGGCGGTGTCCAACCGACCGGTTTCCAGCCGGTCGGCGGTATCCGGTAGGACAGCGCGCCGATCATCATGAACACGAAGTAGATCGCTGACATGGCGACAAAGGTTTCCCAGACACCGACGGAAGTCGGTGTGGCGAAAATTTTCATCAGCTTGTCGGCCAGCGGCGAGCCGATCATCGCACCGCCGCCGAAGCCCATGATCGCCATGCCGGTGGCCATGCCGCGCCGGTCGGGGAACCACTTGATCAGCGTCGACACCGGGGAGATGTAGCCCAGACCCAGCCCGATGCCGCCGATGACACCGGAACCCAGCCACATCAGCCACAACTGATGGGTATAGACCCCGATCGCCGACAGCAGCAGTCCGCCGCACCAGCACAAGGCGGATACCACACCCGCCTTGCGCGGGCCTGCATGCTCGAGCCACCCGCCCCAGATTGCCGCGCTGGAGCCGAGGAAGACGAAGAACAGCGTGAACATCCAACCCAGGATCGGCTTGTCCCAATCGCAGGTCGTGGTGAACAGCATGCTGATCCAGCTCATATCGGCCGGACAGGCGACCGACTTGGTGATGCCAAGCGACTTGGTCAGTGGCAACCAGAACACGGAAAAACCGTAAGCCATGCCGATGCAGAGGTGAATGCACAACGCGGCGGGCGGCACCAGCCATCGATTGAACGTCGGTCCCGCGATACTGCGTTCCTTATCCAGAAATCCGGCCATGCTACGGTTCCTCCTTGTTATTTTTCAGTCCGGGGCTCTAGCTCAGGCCCGGTTAGGTCTCTACGGTGCTGGCGAATAATACCGTAAACCTTTCGCAGTCCAATACCCGGCCGCCATCGTTGTAAACGATGATAACCTTCCGATTTGTAATAAATTTATTCAGTAGAGGCATAGGCACTTTCGTTCATAACCAATCGCAATCCTCGTGTCCCCTCGCCCCTCGCCCCACTCCCCTCTCCCCTCCGTGACCTCGGTCACGGTCGTCGTTCTCGCCGGCGGCCTGGGCCGCCGCATGGGCAACATCGACAAGGGGTTGCAGTTGCTCGAAGGCAGTCCGCTCATAGCCTGGGTACTGCAACGCCTGGCCCCGCAGGTCGGCGAAGTCCTGATCAATGCCAACCGAAATCGC
The DNA here is from genome assembly GCA_016194905.1 of Betaproteobacteria bacterium. NCBI lineage: Bacteria > Pseudomonadati > Pseudomonadota > Betaproteobacteria > Betaproteobacteria bacterium. The sequence continues at coordinate 62,054 of JACQAP010000029.1, read as the reverse complement.
GACGTGTATGCCACGTTCGGTCATCGCGTCGTCGAAGACCGGGTCGGCGGCTTCGCCGGACCGCTGGCGGGAATCCACGCCGGGTTGTCGGAAGCAGGGTACGAACGGGTCGCCTTCGTACCCTGCGATACACCGTTTCTGCCGGAAGACCTGGTTTCGCGATTGCTGGTACCGCTCGCGAACGAGAACATGGACCTGAGCGTGGCGAAGACCGGCACGCAGCCGCATCCGGTCATCTGTCTCATGCGCAAACGCCTGCTGCCGCACCTGACGGCCTATCTCGACGGCGGCGGGCGCAAGGTCGACGGCTGGTATTCGACGCTGAACGTCACCGAAGTGGCGTTCGACGATCAGGCACGGGCATTCAGCAACATCAATACGCCTGAAGAATTGAAGTCGATTGAGTCCGCTGCTCATCGGCGCGATGCCAAAGAGTCCTAGCAAGCAAAGCTTATGGCCGGCGCATACGAGCCAGCGCCAACGTACCGATAGCCATCAACACCGCTGCCAGCGCAAAACCGAACACCGGCGACACGACCGTCCACAATACACCAACGGCGGTACTGGAAATGAGCTTGGCGGTTCCGTTGACCGTGCCGAGTGCGCCGTAGCTGATGGTCAGCGTATCCGCGCTCACCATGTCAGCGGTCACCGTGGACTCCAGCGCTTCCTGCACGGCGACATACAGACCAGCGATGAAAAAGACCACGCCGAGCAATGCCACGCTATCAATGCGTAACCAGAAGGCGAGTGCGGCCAGAGTAGCCGTCAGCGCTCCCAGCACGTAGCCGACGACCAGCACAGACAGGGAACCAAAGCGGTCTGCCAGCACGCCCACCGGGTAGGACATGACGACCTGCACCGCATTGCGCCAGACATAAAGCAAGCCGGCCACTTGCGCTGCCTGCACGATGCCCATCGACGCAGCGAGCAACTGAGTGGCCGCAAGGATCAGCAGGCTATGGGAAAAATCACCGATGCCGAACAGGCCAACGGCACCCAGGTAACGCTTGAACCGCGCAGGCAATCCACGCAGCGCGCTGAAAAACTTTAGCGCGGGATTGGGAGAGTGCTCGGGGTCTTTTACCAGCGTCAGAAAAGCCAGCACCGCCAGCGCGCCGGGAATGACGCTCAGCCACAGCACAAAGCGAAACGGGCCGGCAGAATCTTGCCAATGCCATGTTCGCGCCCATCCCAGCAAAGCCACACCAAGCAAGGGACCGACGACGGCTCCCACCGTATCCATCGCACGGTGGAAACCAAATGCGCGCCCGCGCGTGTCGGGGCTGATGGACTGGACCACGATGGCATCGCGCAACGGGCCGCGCAATCCCTTGCCGAACCACGAGACGAGTCGGCCCAGTAACAACAGTGGCCAACCCACTGCCATCGCGATCACTACCTGGCCCACCGGAGTCAGCCCGTAGCCTACAAGCACCAGCAATTTGCGGTGGCCAAGTTTGTCGGCCAGGTAACCCGACATCATCTTGGTGAAACTGGCCACTGCGTCGGCGATGCCCTCGATGGTACCGAGCACGGCGGCCGGGATGCCGAGTACCACAAGGAGACCAGGCAGGATTACGGTGGTAGTCTCATAGCAGAAATCGCCCAGTGCGCTGGTCAATCCAGCACCGAACACGGTGCGATTCAGCCAGCGCCTGGCCGCTGGGTATGGGATGGAGCCGTCGACCGGCGGCGCAACGCCGGACTCGTCAGATGTATTCACGGCGGCACGACGTGCGTGGGGGCGCATCAACCGTCGGTAATCGCGCCCTTGCTGGCGGTGGACACAAGTTTTATGTATTTCGCCATCACGCCGCGAGTATAGCGTGGCGCCGGCTGTTTCCATTTCTGGCGGCGGCTTGCCAGCACATCTTCGGGGACGTTGAGCTGGATCAGCCGCTTATCCGAGTCGATGGTGATCGAATCGCCTTCCTCTACCAGCGCAATCGTGCCCCCGGCATAGGCTTCGGGTGCGACGTGCCCGACCACCATCCCCCAAGTGCCCCCGGAAAATCGCCCGTCGGTGATCAAACCGACCGATTCACCCAGTCCCTGCCCGATGATCGCCGAAGTCGGAGCGAGCATTTCCTGCATCCCCGGCCCGCCCTTCGGGCCTTCGTAACGGATCACAATGACGTCTCCAGGCTTGATCTTCTTCGCCAGAATGGCCTCGAGCGACTCGGGCTCGGAGTTGAAAACCCGGGCCGGACCCGTGATCGCATGCTGTTTCAGTCCGGTGATTTTGGCAACGCAGCCTTCGGGGGAGAGATTGCCCTTGAGGATCGCGAGATGGCCGTGCGGGTACACCGGATTGTTCCAGGGCCGGATCACGTCCTGATCCTTCCTTGGCTCGTTCGGGACATCGGCCAGTTCCTCCGCAATGGGTCGGCCGGTGATCGTGAGGCAATCGCCGTTGAGCACGCCGTTGTTCAAGAGCAGCTTGAGCACTTGCGGCACGCCACCTGCACGATGGAAGTCGGTCGCGACGTAAGGGCCGGAGGGCTTCAAATTGCATAGTACCGGCACTTTCTGGCGCACGCGCTCGAAATCGTCGATGGTCCATTCCACCTCGGCCGCGGAGGCAATAGCGAGGTAATGCACCACGGCGTTTGTCGATCCGCCCGTCGCCATCACCAGGCTGACCGCGTTCTCGATCGACTTGCGCGTGATGATTTGTCGCGGCTGGATTTTCTGTTTTATTGCGTTGACCAGGACCTTGGCGGACTCCGCCGCAGAGTCGGCTTTTTCCGGATCCGGCGACGCCATCTGGGACGATCCGAGCAGGCTGATGCCCAGCGCCTCGAACGAAGATGACATGGTGTTGGCGGTGTACATGCCACCGCAGGCCCCCACGGATGGGCAGGCATTTTTCTCGATGCCGATGAAATCCTCGTCGTTCATTTTGCCGGCCGAGTAGGCACCGACCGCCTCGAAAGCGCTGACGATGGTGAGGGCCTGACCCTTCCAGTTGCCGGGCTTGATGGTGCCCGCGTAGACAAAAATCCCCGGTACGTTCATACGCGCCATCGCCATCACGCTTCCGGGCATGTTCTTGTCGCAGCCGCCGACACACATTACCCCGTCCATGACCTGGCCGTTCACCGCGGTTTCTATCGCATCCGCAATCACCTCGCGCGAGACAAGCGAATACTTCATACCCTCGGTGCCCATGCCGATGCCGTCCGTGACGGTGGGAAAACCAAACATCTGCGGCATCGCGCCGGCCGTCCTTAGCGCCGCCATTGCGCGATCGACCAGCGGCTGGATGCCGGCATTGCACGGATTCATGTTGGAATGACCATTGGCCACGCCGACAATCGCTTTGTCGAAATCGCCGTCGCCGAAACCGACTGCCCGCAGCATCGCGCGGTTAGGCGCGCGCGCCGGGCCCTGCGTGATGAGTCTGGATCGCCAATTGTCTGCCATGTCAGGACTCCGTCAGGTTGGTTGAAAACGCAGGCCATCTTTGCCCGCAGGTCGTGTTACTTCGCGCTACCGTCCCGCCGGCTTCGCGGTCGTTATCGATCAAAGCCGAGCCCTCTTTCAGCGAGCCTGGCCGCAGTTGTCTGCACTTTCGCGCCCTGAAAAGATACTCGTCTCCGGAACTTACGGCAGGTAGCCCCGATATGGAATCATGGAAACCTCCGACCATCGGACCCTTGCATCGCGTGGTGCCCTACGCGCACGCAAGACCTGCTCGGGGAGAGGCTCATCCTCCATCAGCCCAACGACCACTTCACGCCGGCAGTTCGCCACGCGGAAAAATTGGTCCGGATCGCTTTCCAGAAGAAGCTTCTGAGCCAGCATCAGGTCCGCTATCGGAACGCCGGTTGCCGGAACCGCGCAATAGCAATCTCCCGTCGCCATCTCCAGGACATTGAACATGGCGTCCGGCAGAATCACGAACCTCCCTCGTCCGACGACCTCCACGGCGAAGTAGCCGCTGCGCGCGAACTCCTCCCGTTGCCTCGGCGTAAGCACGCGAAGTAACAAACTCTTTGCACGCGCCTCTGCCACAGCGCTCGGACCGCTGCACGCCCGGGAGGCCCGGTCGCCTTTTCCCATGAGGCGCGCAATCGGCCGCAACAAGCCGTGACCCAGCGTTGCCAGGAGCCTGATCTGCACAACTCAGCCGCCAACGATGCGCGGCACCAGGATGGTCTCGTTCTCGATCGCGCCGAAGTCGGTCACCTTATCATCCGCTCGGCCCTCGCCACGGTTAACCTTGAACGCCGTGGCACCTCTTGCAAGCATGCGCTCGAACAACGCCTGCGCGTCGGCGCGGGCCAACGCGCATGCTTCGCCGTCGTCGAAAGCGATCGGCCGATCGCCGGAACTGTCCAGGACTCGAATAGTCTTCATCGTTCTCCTCCTTGTTTATTTTCAAGGCGACTCACTTACGCACCACCGACACGGTGCAGTGGGCATGCGCAATGACCTGGCGCGCCACGGAACCGATCAGCCAATGCTCGAAAAACGTATGGCCGCGATGCCCGACCACAATGTGATCAATGCCGCGCGTTTCGGCATACCGCACGATTTGCTGCGTGGGGTGACCCACCTCGACCTGGAATTGGACATTCAGGGACTCGTGATCGAGCCGACTTTTGAGCGAGTCCAGGAGCCCGCTGTAATGCCGACGCGAGTTCTCGATTACCGCCTCGGTCTCGACTTCGTTGCTCAGTTCCGGCGGACGAGCCACCGCGAGGACATGCAGCTCTGCACCGTACTTGCGGGCGAGATCGACGGCAAACAGGAATGCCTGGTCGGCCGATTCCGAACCATCGTAGCCCAGCAAAACCCTGCGGATCATGGCGCTCTCCTTGTTGGCGTCTGCTGCGCGGTTGGTGGTGACAACGTGGTTTCGGTCACCGCATTTGTGCTCAGCAAGTGGCGCGGCAAAAAGAATGCATTCGCGATCAGCGTGGGCACCACAGCGCTGCCGATGACCGCCGCCACGAGCGCGGAATACTGGGCCTGATCGATGAGTTGATGGGAAAGCCCGAACAAGGCGGAAATCGTGCCGAAGGTCAGGCCGGTGGCCATCAACAGCGTCGTGTATAAGCCCTCCTGTCGGGGTGAATTGTAGAGTCGCGTGACTGGATAGACTCCGGCTATTTTGGTTGCCATCTTCGCCACAAGCAGAACCAGAAACGCGGCCGGCGCAGCCACGAGTGCCTGCACTGAAACAAGTGATCCGGCGCGGATGAAATAAAACGGGGTCAGCAGACCGAACGTGAGCGTGCGCAACCGTCGCACCAGGGCGTGATCCTTGCCTACGGTGCCGGCCAGCACCATGCCGAGCAAATAGGCGGGCAGCACTGCTTCACTGTCTGCCCAAGTGGCGAGTGCGCCCATGCCGAACAAGGCGAACATCAGAAACTTGGCCTCCAGTTCCGATGGCCGGCCGCCGTAGCGACGGAAGAACCGGGGGGTGAGCCATGGCAGCACGATAAAAATGGCCACCCCCGCGCCGAGAAAGATCAGGGTTCTGTAAGTGAATGGTGCAAAGATAAGTCCGAGCGCGACCACCGTCGCCAAATCGGTGATAAAGCAAGCCGCCAGTACAACTTTTCCATAGTCCGTTGCATTGAGGCCGAATTCCAGCATGACGGCGTAAACCACCGCCACCGAAGTGGTGGACATCGCGATACCCGCAAGCCAGCTTGCCTCCGGTGACCAGCCCAGCCCCCAGCGAGCGATCGCAGTGCAGCCCAGAAAGGGCGCAGCAAAGCTCGCCAGTCCTATGGCGCTCGCCTGCTTCCATTGTTTGCGAAACACGACTGGATCCAGTTCCGCGCCGGCCAGAAACGTTAAAAGGATCGCGCCGGCGCCCGAGAGGAACTTGATCCAGGTTGCGTCCCCCGCCAGCAAGGCGCTGCCCAACGCCGCACCGATCACGAGCTGCGCGATCGTGCCTACTACGATCTCGGACAAGGCGGTCGCAATCCGGAACCGAATCGACAGGAGCGATGCCGCCAGCGCCAGGCCCAGCCAGAGCGAGGCCTGCGCCCAGATCTCGGTCATTGTTCGCTCTCACCGAGCGTGCCGAACTCCACTGTCGATTTGACGTAGAAGACCTGGACGCCTTCTGCCCGCAACCGCGCGAAGAGGCGATCGGATTCCTCCGCGGAGACCGCCATCACAACTTCCACGGGCTGGTCGGCAAGATCGAAGAAGTGCGCGGAATGAATGCGGCGATGATGGCCGAATCCTTCTGCACCCGTGAACATCGTCGCGCCGCGCAAACCCATCTGCTTGGCCAATTGCACCAACCAGTCGCCAATCTGCTTACCATGGTGACGGCGGTCCTGCTGGGTGAAAAACGTGATTTGGTATCCGTTCATGATTCCCCTCCTCAGCGAGTATTCACGACTGCCATTATGCAACTGCCGCCAGCGTCATTAACAACGAACCGGTGACGACCGAATGGACCTGTCCTTTTTGTTGCAAACATTTTTGGACAGGTGCGCGAATGCCTACGCGACCCGTCCGGGCCAAAGCGTAGGCATCATCAGCCACCCTCGAATGAGCGTGGCGGTTAATGGAGGAATGCCATCTCCATGCTGTTGCGAATCTTAGCAAATCCCGCTTGTTCTGACACAGGCGAATACCACCGCCACTCGCTGATGAAAGCGGGTAGTTCCCGGCGACGCCGGGAGGCATCGCAACGCATGGACCAGCTCAGCGCTTGTCGGGGGAATAAGCCGTCGCAGCGCGGGACGGCTGCAGCAGCTGGAAAAACACTTCGTCCTGCTTGACCATGCCGAGTTCGGAGCGGGCCCGTTCCTCGATCGCGTCGTAACCCTGCTTCAGGTCCAGCACTTCGGCGTCGAGCATCGCGTTGCGTGCCGCCAGCTGCGTGTTGGTCTCGCGCTGGGCTTCGACTTGGGCGTCGAGTTCATGCACGCGCAGCCACCCGCCTTTGCCGAACCAGAGCGGATTCTGGATCAGCGCGATCAACAGCACGAGGACGAGGCCGAGGAAGCGCATTCGATCAGCCGCGATGCAACTGGTAGAACGCATCGCGGCCGGCATAACTCGCCGAATCGCCGAGGTCTTCCTCGATGCGCAGCAACTGGTTGTACTTGGCCAGGCGATCGGAGCGCGACAGCGACCCGGTCTTGATCTGCAGCGCATTCGTGCCGACTGCGAGGTCGGCGATGAAAGTGTCCTCGGTTTCGCCCGAGCGGTGCGACACTACAGCGGTGTAGCCCGCGCGTTTGGCCATCTCGATCGCCGCGATGGTTTCGGTCAGCGTGCCGATCTGGTTGATCTTGATCAGGATCGAATTGGCGATGCCCTGGCGGATGCCTTCGGACAGGATCTTGGTGTTGGTGACGAACAGGTCGTCGCCGACGATCTGCACTTTCTTGCCCAGGCGGTCGGTGAGAATCTTCCAGCCTTCCCAGTCGCCTTCGGCCATGCCGTCCTCGATGCTGATGATCGGATACTTGTCCACCCACGCCGCCAAATAATCTGTGAACTCTCTCGCGCCGAGCATGAGCTTCTCGGAGGCGATGTCGTACTTGCCGTCCTTGAAGAATTCCGAGCTGGCGCAGTCGAGCCCGATCGCCACCTGCGAGCCGGGTGTATAGCCCGACGCTTCGATCGCTTCGATTATCAGCTTCAACGCCGCTTCGTTGTTGGGCAGGCTGGGCGCGAAACCGCCTTCGTCGCCGACCGTGGTGGACAGGCCCTTCTTATCGAGCAGTTTTTTCAGCGTCTGGAAAATCTCGGCACCGCAGCGCAGCGCTTCGCGAAAACTCCCGGACCCCAGCGGGATGATCATGAATTCCTGCAGGTCGAGGCTGTTGTTCGCATGCGCCCCGCCGTTGATGACGTTCATCATCGGCACCGGCAACTGCATTCTTCCCGCGCCGCCGAGGTAGCGATACAGCGGCAGGCCCGATTCCTCGGCAGCCGCCTTCGAAACCGCGAGCGATACCGCCAGCATGGCGTTGGCGCCGAGGCGCGACTTGTTTTCGGTGCCGTCGAGTTCGATCAGGGTCTGGTCGATGAAGCACTGCTCCACCGCATCCAGGCCGACGATCGATTCGCAGATTTCGGTGTTGATGTGCTCGATCGCCTTGAGCACCCCCTTGCCACCATAGCGGCTCTTGTCGCCGTCGCGCAGTTCGATGGCCTCGCGCGTGCCGGTCGAGGCGCCCGAGGGCACGGCCGCTCGACCGCTGACACCGGATTCGAGCAGGACATCGGCTTCGACGGTAGGATTGCCGCGAGAGTCGAGAATCTCGCGCGCAACGATGTCAACAATGGAGCTCATCCTGTGGTTTCCTTGTCATCGATCCGTTCGGTTATCGGGCTGGTTTTGCCAGCAGTGCGCTTTCGGCGAGCCCGCGGGTTTTCACCAGTTCATCGAGCGACTTCAGCGTTTCGAGCAGCGACTTCATCAGGTGCAAAGGCCATGCATTCGGACCGTCGGACAGCGCCTTTTCCGGATTCGGGTGCGTTTCCATGAACACGCCGGCGACGCCGGTTGCCACCGCGGCGCGTGCCAGCACCGGCACGAATTCGCGCTGGCCCCCGCTCGAAGTGCCTTGCCCGCCCGGCAGTTGCACGGAATGCGTGGCATCGAACACCACCGGACATTCGGTCTCTCGCATGATCGCCAGCGAACGCATGTCGGAAACCAGATTGTTGTACCCGAAGGACGCGCCGCGCTCGCACACCATGATGTTGTCCCATCCGCTCGCCTCGCGCGCCTTGTCGACGACGTGCTTCATGTCGCCGGGGGCAAGGAACTGGCCCTTCTTGATGTTCACCGGCTTGCCGCTCATCGCCACGGCGCGGATGAAATCGGTCTGCCGGCACAGAAACGCGGGCGTCTGCAGCACATCGACCACCGCCGCTACCGCCGGCACCTCGTCTTCCGCATGCACGTCGGTCAGCACCGGCACGCCGATCTGCTTCTTCACGTCGGCAAGAATCTCCAGGCCTTTGTCCACGCCGAGGCCGCGGAATGATTTGCCCGAACTGCGGTTGGCCTTGTCGTAGGACGACTTGTAGATGAACGGTATGCCGAGCGCAGCCGTCATTTCCTTCAGCTTGCCCGCCGTATCCATCGCCATTTCCCGCGACTCGACGACGCAGGGGCCCGCTATCACGAATAGTGGATGATCGAGGCCGACGTCGAAACCGCAGAGCTTCATGTCAGGCGATGCTCTTGATCTTGGCCGGCTCCCGCGCAACGTGATCATCGCTTTCGCGGTAGCGCACGGCGGCGCGGATGAAGGCCGAAAACAACGGATGGCCAGCGCGCGGCGTGGAGGTGAATTCCGGGTGGAACTGGCAACCGAAGAACCAGGGATGGTCCGGCAGCTCCATCATCTCCGGCAGGTTCTCGCTCGGCGTGCGCGCGGAAACCTTGTAACCCTTCGATTCGAGTGCGGGCACGTAGGCGTTGTTGACTTCGTAGCGATGGCGATGCCGCTCGTTGACCCGAGTCCCGTAGATTTGCCCCGCAAGCGTGCCGGGCTCGACAGGACACGACTGCGCGCCGAGCCGCATGGTCCCGCCCATGTCGGATTCACCGCTGCGGCGCTCGACCCGGCCGGTGCGATCCAGCCATTCGGTGATCAGTGCGACCACCGGATGCGGCGTATCGGGATCGAATTCCGTGCTGTTGGCGTCCGCGAAGCCGCCCACGTTGCGCGCGAATTCGATGGTGGCGAGTTGCATGCCGAGGCAGATGCCGAGATAGGGAATCCTGCTCTCGCGCGCGAGGCGAATCGCCGCGATCTTGCCTTCGACGCCGCGCTTGCCGAAACCGCCCGGCACCAGGATGGCGTCCATTTTCGCCAGGCAACCGACCCCATCCTTCTCGATGCTCTCGGAATCGATGTAATGAATGTTGAGCTTGGTGCGGGTATGGATGCCGGCGTGGATCAGCGCTTCGGAGAGCGACTTGTAGGAATCGGCGAGGTCGACGTATTTGCCGACCAGCGCGACGTTCGCCTCGTGGAGCGGATTCTCGCAGTCGTGAATCAGCTTTTCCCATTTCGACAGGTCGGCGGGTTTTGCCGTGATGTCCAGCTTGCGGCAGACGATTTCGTCGAGCCCCTGCTTGTGCAGGAAACCGGGAATCTTGTAAATCAAATCGACATCCACCGCCGAAATCACGGCCTCTTCCTCGACATTGGTGAACAGCGCGATCTTGCGGCGCTCGTTGTCCGGGACCATGCGGTCGGCGCGGCACAGCAGGATGTCGGGCTGTATGCCGATCTCGCGCAGTTCCTTGACCGAGTGCTGCGTCGGCTTGGTCTTGATCTCGCCGGCCGACGGGATGTACGGCACCAGCGTGAGGTGGATGAAGCAGGCGTTGCCGCGACCGTTCTGGATGCTCATCTGCCGGACCGCTTCGAGGAATGGCAGCGACTCGATGTCGCCGACCGTGCCGCCGATCTCGCAGATCGCCACTTCGGCGTCGCCCGCTCCCATGCGAACGAAGTTCTTGATTTCGTCGGTGATGTGCGGAATGACCTGCACCGTGCCGCCGAGGTAATCGCCGTGGCGCTCCTTCTTGATCACGCTTTCGTAGATCTGACCCGTGGTGAAGTTGTTGCGCCTGGTCATCTTCGCGTTGACGAAGCGCTCGTAGTGCCCGAGGTCGAGATCGGTCTCGGCGCCGTCCTCGGTCACGAACACCTCTCCATGCTGGAAAGGACTCATGGTGCCGGGATCGACGTTGATGTAGGGGTCCAGCTTGAGGAGGGTGACGTTGATGCCGCGGGATTCGAGAATTGCGGCGAGAGACGCGGAAGCGATACCTTTGCCCAGGGAAGAGACGACACCACCGGTTACAAAGATAAATTTTGTCATTCCATACTCGCTCCGACTTGCCTGCGGAATCTTAACCCAATACGGCGGCGGGCGTCACAAAATATTGTGGCGCCCCGCCCTGCTTTCAAGTCAGGCCGCGGCGGCTTTTCTCTCGGCGTACTTGCCCAGGAACATCCAGGTCTCGACCACCGTGTCGGGATTCAGCGAAATTGCATCGATGCCCTGCTCCATCAGCCACTCGGCGAGGTCCGGATGATCCGACGGTCCCTGCCCGCAGATGCCGACGTACTTGCCGGCCTTGCGGCAGGCCTGGATCGCCATGGCAAGCATCGCCTTGACCGCCGGGTCGCGCTCGTCGAACTGGCCGGCGACGATGCCGGAGTCCCGGTCCAGGCCGAGGGTCAGCTGGGTCATGTCGTTGGAGCCGATCGAGAAGCCGTCGAAATGCTGCAGGAACTGGTCGGCGAGGATGGCGTTCGACGGAATTTCGCACATCATGATGACTCGCAGGCCGTTCCTGCCGCGTTCCAGCCCGTTTTTCCCGAGCAGTTCGATGACCTGTGCCGCTTCGCTCACGGTGCGCACGAACGGCACCATGATTTCGACGTTGGTCAGCCCCATCTCGTCGCGCACTTTCTTCAGCGCGCGGCACTCCAGCTCGAAGCATTCGCGGAAAGAATCGGAAATGTAGCGCGACGCCCCGCGGAAACCGAGCATCGGATTTTCTTCTTCCGGCTCGTACTGCCTGCCGCCGGTGAGGCTGGAGTATTCATTGGATTTGAAATCCGACATGCGCACGATCACCGGCTTCGGGAAGAATGCAGCGCCGAGCGTGGCGATGCCTTCAGTGAGTTTGTCGACGTAGAACGAAACCGGATCGGGATAACCCGAGCAAAGCACATCGATCGCTTCCTTGAGATCCGGCTTCAGTTTGGCGTACGCCAGCGCCGCCTTCGGGTGCACGCCGATCATGCGTGCGATGATGAATTCCAGCCGTGCCAGGCCGATGCCGGCATTCGGCAAGCGCTGGAAGTCGAAGGCCAGTTCGGGATTGCCGACATTCATGCTGATCTTGACCGGCACGTCGGGCAGCTTGTCGAGCTGGATGTGCAGCACTTCCACGTCGAGGATGCCCTGGTAGACGAAGCCGGTATCGCCCTCCGCACACGACACCGTGACGTGGTCGCCCTCGCCCAGCTTCACGGTTGCATCACCACAACCCACCACCGCTGGAATGCCGAGCTCGCGGGCAATAATGGCGGCGTGGCAGGTGCGTCCGCCGCGGTTGGTGACGATCGCCGAAGCCTTCTTCATGACCGGCTCCCAGTCGGGGTCGGTCATATCGGTGACCAGTACGTCGCCGGGCCTCACCCGGTTCATTTCGGACGCATTCTTGACCAGCCTGACCGTACCCGTGCCGATGCGGTTGCCGATGGCGCGCCCGGTGACCAGTTCGTCGCCACGCTTCTTCAAGCGGAAGCGTTCCTGGGTTTCTTCCCTCGCCTTCACGGTTTCGGGTCGTGCCTGCAGGATATAGAGTTTGCCGTCGACCCCATCGCGACCCCATTCCACGTCCATCGGCCGGCTGTAATGCTTCTCGATGGTCATCGCGTAACGAGCGAGTTCCTCGACCTCGGCGTCGTTGATGGAGAAACGGCGTTGTTCCTCCTTCGGAACGTCCAGCGTCTGCACCGAGCGGCCCGCGGCGCGGCTGTCGGTAAACACCATGCGCAATGCCTTGGAGCCGAGGTTGCGACGCAGGATAGCCGGTCGACCGGCAGCCAAGGCCGTCTTGTAGACGTAAAACTCGTCCGGGTTGACCTGTCCTTGCACCACGGTCTCGCCCAATCCGTAGGCGGAAGTAATGAACACGACCTTGTCGAAACCGGATTCGGTGTCCAGCGTGAACATCACGCCCGCGGCCCCCTTGTCGCTGCGGACCATGCGCTGCACGCCGGCCGAGAGTGCCACGTTCGAATGGGCAAAACCCTGATGCACGCGGTATGAGATCGCGCGATCGTTGTACAGCGAGGCGAACACGTGCCGGATCGCCAGTACCACATTGTCCAGCCCGTGGATGTTCAGGAAAGTTTCCTGCTGGCCGGCGAAGGAAGCGTCGGGCAGATCTTCCGCGGTCGCCGAGGACCGCACCGCAAAAGTCGCTTCGTTTCCCTGCCCTCTGACCAATGTCTGATACGCAGAGGCGATGTCGGCTTCCAACGCGGATGGCAGCGGCGCTTCCAGGATCCAATGGCGAATTTGCTTGCCGACTTCCGCCAGCGCGGTGACGTCCTCGACATCGAGCTTCAAGAGGGATTGCTCAATGCGGGCGGCCAGGCCACCGGCTACCAGAAACTCCCGGTAGGCTTCAGCCGTCGTGGCAAAGCCGCCCGGTACCCGCACGCCGGCACCGGCCAGCTGGCTGATCATCTCTCCGAGGGAGGCGTTCTTGCCGCCGACGCTCTCGACGTCGGTCATGCGAAGCTGTTCAAACGGAATGACGTAACGCTGTTTGCTCATTCGACGGTCCGCGATGGAAGGGTGAAAAAGGTGTTATTTTACCGGCGGAACCATTCTTGTGCGCCACAACATGACGATCAACCGCACCGCGTTCTTCGTGTCCGACCGCACCGGCATCACAGCCGAGATGCTGGGCCACAGCCTGTTGACCCAGTTCGAGCACGTGTCGTTCACGGAAGTCACGCTGCCTTTCGTCGATTCCCTGGAAAAAGCGCAGGACACGGCGCGCCAGATAAACCAGACCGCCAAAAAGGACGACAACCGGCCGCTGATCTTCAGCACCCTGGTGGACAAGAACCTGAGCGGCATCATCCAGGCCGCCAACGGGTTTTACATCGACTGCTTCCAGGCGTTCATCGCGCCGATGGAAACCGAGCTCGGCGTGAAGTCTTCCCACACCGTAGGACGATCGCACAGCGTGCGCAACAACAATTCGTATTTCAACCGGATAGAAGCCGTCAATTTCGCGCTGTCGCACGACGATGGTCAGACCACCAAGGAGCTGGATGAGGCCGACGTCATCCTGGTGGGCGTATCACGCTGCGGCAAGACGCCGACCTGCCTGTACATGGCGTTGCAGTTCGGCATCCGCGCCGCCAATTATCCGCTGATCCCGGAGGATTTCGAGGCGAAGAAGCTCCCCTCGGCGCTGAAGGACCATCGCAAGAAGATGTTCGGCCTGACCATCCGCGCCGATCGGCTGCAGCGCATCCGCCACGAACGGCGGCCGCGCAGCACCTACTCGAGCATGGAAAATTGCGAATACGAAATCCGCGAAGCCGAGATCCTGATGCGCGCGGAGGGCATCTCCATTCTGGATACGACGACGCGCTCCATAGAGGAACTCGCGACGACCATCCTGCAGAAAGCCAACCTGCAGCGGCATGTCTATTAAGTCAAAATCTCAACGCAGAGGCGCAGAGGACGCAAAGGACGCAGAGAAAACCTGAGAACTGCGGAAATGGGAATGCGGGCATGGACGACAATTGATTTGATACCGAATTCAGTTGCTTCCTCTTGGGTTTCTCCGCGTCCTCTGCGCCTCTGCGTTGGGTTGAAAGGTTTAGTCGCCGAGGTCGAGGCAAAGCGAGCGCACCGGCGCGAAGCTGCGCCGATGGATAGGGCAGACACCGAAGCGCCGCAGGGCCTCCAGATGCTGGCGCGTGGAATAACCCTTGTGACGGGCGAATCCGTAATCCGGATAGAGCGCGTGCATCTCCACCATCAGCGCGTCGCGAGCAGTCTTGGCCAGGATCGACGCCGCCGAAATTTCCGCCACCAGCGCGTCGCCATCGACGATAGCCCGCGCGGGAAAGCGCACGTCGGGACAATGCAGTCCGTCGACCAGCACTTCGTGCGGCTCGATGGTCAATTGTTCCACCGCGCGCCGCATGGCGAGCAGGCTCGCCCTCAGGATATTGATGCGGTCTATCTCTTCCACCGATGCGCTTGCCAACGCCCAGGCGGCGGCACGGCCGCGGATCTGGATGGCGAGTTCCTCGCGGCGTTCGCGCGACAGCATTTTCGAATCGGCCAACCCTTCGATCGGATCGTCTTCGCGCAGGATTACACATGCGGCAAACACCGGCCCGGCGAGCGGCCCTCTGCCCGCTTCGTCCACGCCGCAGACGAGCAGGCCGCGCGTCACGCGCGCACTCCTTCCTGCTCCGGCGCCGCCGCAGCGACCGGCACCGGTGTACGCGCGGTGCCGAGCAGAGGCAGGATGGCCTCCACTGCGCACGCTGCCGTGTCCTGCCTGAGCGAGCGATGGATTTCGAGGAATCTCTCTTCCAGCCTTTGGCGCACTACCTTGTCCTGCAGCTGATTGCACAAGGCCTGCGCCAGATTCTCGGCGTTCGCATCGTCCTGCAGAAGTTCGGGGACGACAAACTCTCCGGCCAGAATGTTCGGCAGTCCGGCATAGGGCAGATGCGCCTTGCGCCGCATGATCCAGGCAGAGATGCTCGGCATCTTGTAGCTGATCACCATCGGCCGCTTCAGCAACGCAGCCTCCAGCGTGGCAGTGCCCGAAGCCACCAGCACCGCGTCGGCGGCCGTCATTGCCATGTGCGCATGCCCGAACAGGATGGTCATCGGCAGCGCCTCGGCCTGCTGGCGATAAATAGCCTCTTCGAAAATC
Organism: Betaproteobacteria bacterium; assembly: GCA_016194905.1. Lineage (NCBI taxonomy): Bacteria > Pseudomonadati > Pseudomonadota > Betaproteobacteria > Betaproteobacteria bacterium. Next base: position 46,588 of record JACQAP010000029.1, on the reverse strand, counting down.
ATGCGCGTCTCGCGACTGACCAGCGGCACCAGAAAATGTGCGCTTGGAATCTGCTCGATGATGAGCTTGGCCGTGGCGACGAACAGCTCGCCCATCTCGCGGACTTCGCTCTGCCGGCTGCCGGGCAGCACGGCGACCACAGTCTGCTTCGGTGATATGCGCATTTGCTCGCGCGCCGCATCGCGATCGGGATATTCCGGCAATTCGTCGGCTAGAGGGTGGCCTACATAGGCGACGGGAACGCCGGCACGCTCGTAGATTGCCGGCTCGAACGGGAACAGCGCCAGGATCTTGGACGACGCACGCTTGATCTTGTGGATGCGCTCGCCCCGCCATCCCCAGATCGAGGGACTGACGTATTGCACCGTGGTGATGCCGCCGGCGCGCAGTGCGACTTCCAGGTCGAGATTGAAATCCGGGGCATCGATACCGATGAACAGATCGGGCGGATCGGCCAGGAGCCGGCGCTTGAGTTCGCGGCGCACCCGCAGCAGCTTCGGCAGGCTCCTGATCACTTCGACGTAGCCGCGCACCGCAAACCACTCCATTGGGTACCAGGATTGCATGCCGGCTGACTGCATGCGCGGCCCGCCGATGCCATAAGCCTCCAGGCGTGGAATACGTTCCTTCAGCGCCTCGAGCAGATGCGCACCGAGCAGATCGCCGGAGGCCTCGCCCGCCACCAGGGCGATGCGGATTTTCCGGCCCGATAAGTCGACCATGAGATCTAACGGATGATGCTGCGTGTCGAGGAGTCGAGGAATTCCACGAACATTTCGAGCTCTTTGTAGTCGGCTGCCTGTCCGCGCAACGCCGCCTTGGCTTCGTCCAGCGCCAGACCGGATTTGTACAGGGTCTTGTACGCACGACGGATTGCTTCAATGGCTTCGATGTCGAAGCCGCGGCGCTTCAGGCCTTCGACATTGACGCCGTGAGGTTCCGCTGAATTTCCGCTTGCCATCACGAATGGCGGCACATCGCGCAGCACGATCGATCCGCCGGCGGTGAACGCATGCGCACCCACCCGGCAGAACTGATGGACCATCGTGCCGCCGCCGAGGATGACATGGTCGTGAATCGCGACGTGCCCCGCCAGTGTCACCATGTTCGCCAGGATGGTATGGCTGCCGACCTGCGAGTCGTGCGCCAGATGCACGTAGGCCATGACCCAGTTGTCGTCGCCCAGCCGGGTGACGCCGACGTCCTGTACCGTGCCGGTATTGAACGTGCAGAACTCGCGAATCATGTTGCCGTCGCCGATCTCCAGGCGTGTCGGCTCGCCCGCGTATTTCTTGTCCTGCGGCCCTTCGCCAAGGACGTTGTGATGGAAGATGCGATTATTCTTGCCGATGCGGGTGTGCCCGCTGACGACGGTATGTGAACCGATGGAGGTGCCGCTGCCGATCTCGACGTGCTCGCCGATGACCGCGTAGGGTCCGATCTCGACGTCCTGCGCGAGCTTCGCGCCGGAATGAACGAGGGCGGTGGGGTGGATCATTGCGCTACATTCCCCGAATTGTTCCCCGGATTCGCGCGCATCGTACAGAGCAGCTGTGCTTCCGAAACCACGACGTCTTCGACGAAAGCCTGCGCTGAAAACTTCCAGATGCCGCGTATGGCGCGCAGGATCTGCACTTTCAGTATCAGACGATCACCCGGCATGACCGGCTTCTTGAAGCGTGCCTCGTCGATGCCGACGAAGTAGTACACGCTCCTGCTGTCGCTCTTCAGATTGAAAGTCTTGAAGGCCAGCACAGCCGCGGCCTGCGCCATCGCCTCGACGATCAGCACGCCGGGCATGACGGGGTAATGCGGAAAATGTCCTGCGAAAAACGGTTCATTGATGGTGACGTTCTTCAGCGCAGTGATTTCCTTGCCCGGATCCACCGACAGCACGCGGTCGATCAGAAGCATCGGAAACCGATGCGGCAAATGCTCCATGATCTCCTGAATTTCCATCGCGTTCAAAGTCATCCCCTTCCCTTTTTTTTCACTTCGTCCTCGAGACTGCGGACTCTTTCCATCAGTTCGTGAAGGTGGCGCACCAGGGCCGCATTCTTCAGCCATTGCGCATGCGATTGCATAGGGAAAACCGCCGTATAGGTTCCCGGCACCGTGATCGATTTCGCGACCAGCGTTCCACCCGACACGACGACGCGATCGGCAATCGTCAGGTGTCCGGAGATCATTGCGTTGCCGCCCAGCATGCAGTATTTGCCAATTCGGGTACTCCCGGCAATACCGGTGCACCCGGCGATCGCGGTATGGGCTCCGATGTGACAGTTGTGGCCGATCTGGATCTGGTTGTCCAGTTTCACGCCCTCTTCTATCACCGTGTCGTCCAGAGCACCGCGGTCGATGGTGGTGCCGGCACCGACCTCCACGTCGTCGCCGATTACGACACGGCCGATCTGCGGAATTTTCAGCCAACGCCCTTCGTCCATCGCCATGCCGAATCCGTCGGCACCGATTACCACTCCCGAGTGCAGGATCACGCGCTCGCCGATTGCGCAATCGTGATAGATCGTGACGTTCGGGTGCAGGCGGCTGTACGCACCGATGCGCGCATCTTGGCCGACAAAGCTGTTCGCGCCAATTACGGTGAACTCGCCGATCCGGGCACCTTTCTCGATCACGGCGCAAGCACCGATTGCCGCGGATGCTGCAACGCTAGCGCGCGCGTCCACGACCGCATGGGAATGGATTCCCGGGGGAGGCCGGTCTTCAGGATTGATCAGGGAGGCGATACGCGCATAGCTGGCATAGGGATTCTTGCAGACGATGCGCGGCAACTGTGTCGCATCGGCGGAATCTTCCGACAACAGGACCGCGGCTGCGCGCGTGGTGGACAACAGCTTCTGGTATTTGCGGTTGGTGAGGAAGGAAAGGTCTTCCGGGCCGGCCGTTTCCAGCGGGGCCACCTGGCGGATGCGCACAGCGGCGTCACCGAGCACGGTGCCGCCGAAACGCCCGGCCAGTTCCGCCAGGCTGAAAAACTTGCGCGCGTCCCCTTTCATTCGAGCCTGGTGGCTTGTGCTGCGCCGTCGAACACGCGGGCTGGCGTTCGCCAAAGACGCAATGCCCGCTACTTGTCTGCGAGCGCCTTGATCACTCTGTCGGTGATATCGATGCGCGGGCTGATGTACACCGCTTCCTGCAGAATCAGGTCGAACTTCTCGCTTTCCGCGATCTGCTGGATGACCTTGTTGGCTCGTTCCAGCACGGCGGCGAGCTCCTCGTTCTTGCGCAAATTCAGGTCTTCGCGCAGTTCGCGCTGCATGCGCTGCAGGTCGCGATTCATGCGCGCGAGGTCCTGCTCCTTGTCGCGTCGCTCCGACTCGCCCATTGTCACCCCATCCTTTTCGAGACTGGCCTGCATGTCGCGCGCCTGCTTGGCGAGCTTCTGCAGTTCCTGGTCGCGGGCAGCGAACTCTTTCTCGATCTTTTTCTGCGCCTTCACCGCCGGCGCCGCTTCCTTGAAAAGTCTTTCGAGTTTGACGAAGCCGACCTTGAGATCCGCGGCGGCGACGAGGTTCGAACTCGCAATCAGCACCGCGGCGGCAAGCACAACCGGGATTTTGTTCAACTTCGGTTCTCCCTCTCGTCTGATCGCACCAAAATTAGAATACCGTGCCCAGCGAAAACTGGATGCGTTGCAGCCGGTCGTCGGGCTTCGGGTTCAACGCCTTGGCGAAGCTCAGTTTCAACGGCCCGACCGGCGAGTACCAGTTGAATCCAAGGCCGGTCGAATAACGCATTGCCTGGAAATCGTATTTCTCGCCGACCGTGCCGGCATCCACAAACCAGCTCAACCGCACCGACTTGTCTTTCTGCAGCCCCGGGAAGGGAAACAGGATTTCGGCGCTGCCCAGCAACAGGCGGCTGCCGCCAAGCGAATCTCCGTTCGTATCTTTAGGCCCGACGGAAGCAGTCTCGTAGCCGCGCAGCGAATTCACGCCGCCCAGATAAAACACCTTGAAGAAAGGCAGCGGCTTGTTCTGATATCCGTCCGCGTAACCGATCTGGCCGTTCGTGTAAAACACCACGTCCCGTGTCAGAGGATGATACCACTGATGCTGGTAGCTGGCCCTGTAGTAGGTGAGGTCTCCGCCCGGCATCCCGATTTCCGCCGTGATGCGCTGGAGCGTGCCGCTGGTGGTATAGATTACGCTGTCGCGTTTGTCCCTCGCCCAGCCGACGGTGCCCAGATAGTTGTCGACTACCGAGCCAAATTGATCGACAAAAGTGAAGTAACGTTGCGGCGTGGTGGCCAGCAGTCCGATCTCGGTGCGCTCGAATGCCAGGCCGTAGTTGATGGTGTCGTATTCCGTGATCGGCACGCCAAAGCGTACGCCGGTTCCGATGGTCGACGTGTTGTAGCTGCCGATCGCCGACAGGTTCGACGCATCCACCCTGCGCTTGTATACATCGAAGCCGCGGCTCACGCCGTCGTCGGTGTAGTACGGATTGGTGTAGGACAGAGAATAAATCTGGTTGATGCTGCCGGTGCTGACCTGGAACGACAGCGCGTTGCCGGTGCCGAAAATGTTGCTCTGTGACACGCCGGCCGAAAGAATGACTTTCTCCGCCGTGGAATAGCCGATGCCCGCGGTCAAGTTGCCGGTGGCGCGTTCGGTGAGTTTGACTTCCACATCCACCTGGTCGGTGGTTCCCGGCACCGCCGGCGTATCGACCTGGACATCCGAAAAATAGCCCAGCTTGTCGACACGCTGTTTCGAGCGATTGAGTTTTTCGGTGTTGTACCAGCCGCTTTCGAGCTGGCGCATTTCGCGCCTTACCACCTCGTCGCGCGTGTTGGTGTTGCCGAAGATGCCGATACGGCGCACGTAGACGCGGCGGCCGGGATCGATATACAGCGTGAAAGTCACTTCGTCCTTCTCGCGATTGATTTCCGGCACGGGGTTGATGCTGGCAAATGCATAGCCTTCATTGCCTAGCCGATCCTGAATCAGCTTGGTCGTTTCGGTCAGGCGCTCGCGGGAAAATACGTCACCCGGCTTAAGTTTGATCAGCTTGGTGAGCTCTGCTTCCGGGACGATCAGGTCCCCGGCGAGTTTGATTTCGGCAACCCTGTACTTCTTGCCCTCGGTCAGGTTGACCGTGATGAAAATATCGCGTTTGTCCGGTGTGATCGACACCTGAGTGGAGTCGATGGTGAACTCGAGGTAACCCTGGTTGAGGTAGAACGAACGCAAATTCTCCAGGTCCGCCTGCAGCTTAGGTTTGGAGTACTGGTCGTTCTTGCTGTACCAGGTCAGCCATCCAGGGGTGCGCAAGACGAATTCGCTGGTGAGATCGCTGTCCTTGAACACCTTGTTGCCGACCATGTTGATCTGGCGGATTTTCGCCACCTCTCCCTCCGAGATGTCGAAGTTGAGCGCCACGCGGTTGCGCTCGAGAGGTGTGACCGTTGTGGTGATCTGCACGCCGTACTTGCCGCGGCCGATGTACTGGTTCTTCAACTCCCGCTCGGCGCGTTCCAGCAGCGCGCGGTCGAAAATGCGCGATTCGGCCAGTCCGACCTGCTTGAGACCTTCCTTGAGCTGCTTGGCGTCGAATTCCTTGGATCCGGTGATTTCGACCTGCGCGATCGCCGGCCGCTCCTCGATCAGGACCACGAGAATGTTGCCGTCGGCCTCCAGCCTCACGTCCTTGAAAAAACCGGTGGCGTACAACGCTTTCACTGCGGCGGTGACGCGCTCCTCGTTGACCGTGTCGCCGATCTTGATCGGCAGATACGAGAATACCGTTCCGGCTTCGGTGCGCTGAATACCCTCGACGCGGATATCCTTGACCTGGAAAGGTTCGAAAGCTTGGGAGGGAAGGCTGACGAGGCTCGATAAGACCAGGAACAGTAAACGCTTCTTCATCCGCTTAATCAGCCACCGAACAGGCGGTTTATATCGTTATAGAGGGCGAACGCCATCAAGCCGAACAGCAGAACCATGCCGACCTGTTGGCCCACTTCCATCACCCGGTCGGATACCGGGCTGCCCTTGACGATTTCGGCGACATAATACATGAGGTGTCCGCCGTCCAATAACGGCACGGGCATCAGGTTCAGCACGCCCAGGCTGATGCTGATCAGCGCAAGGAAACTCACGTAGGCCAGCCAGCCGAGCTGGGCGGATTGCCCCGCATAGTCGGCAATGGTGATCGGGCCGCTCAGATTTTTCAGCGATATGTCGCCAACAATCATCCTGCCGAGCATCTTGAGCGTGAATGTCGACACGTCCCAGGTCCGTTCGACGGCTTTTGCGACGGATTCGAGCGGCCCATAGCGCACTTCCGTGATCAATCGTTTGACCGACGCCTCATCGATTTTCGGGGCAGCACCGATGCGTCCCAGCGCCTTGCCGCCCTCCTGCTTCGCTTCCGGCGTTACTGCGAACTGGTGCGTCGCCCCGGCGCGCATCACTTTGAACCGGAGCGAGTGTCCCGGCGCGCGAGTGATCGACGCAACGAGTTCCTCCCACGTGGCGATGGCACGTCCGTCGATCTCGAGAACTTCGTCCCCCTCCTTGAGACCATCGCGTTCACCGGCACCGCCTGCGATAAGGCGTCCGATCACCGGTTTGAGCGGCGGCTGGAAACGTGTCAATCCGATCGCCTGCAGCAGGTCGACGTCGATCTTTTCCGGTCCGATCGACGACAGATCGAGCCGCCGGAATTGAATGTCGCCGTGTTCGGTATGCATTTCCAGTTGGACGGTAGCCTTTTGCAGCGAATGTTCCAGCAGCGCCCACCTGAGATCCTGCCAGGTGGCCACTTCGGCGCCATCGATGCTCGCGATCAACTCGCCCGCTGCGATCTGGGCGTTCGCCGCCGGTGTGCCCGGAACCGGTACGCCGACGACCGGGCGGATGCCGGGAACTCCGTGCATGAACAACATCCCGTAAAGCAGGATGGCGAGCAGGAAATTGGCCACCGGTCCGGCAAGCACGATGGCGAAACGCTTCACCACGGTTTGCCGGTTGAATGCACGATGGCGCTCCTCGGGTGCGACCGGCCCTTCCCGTTCGTCGAGCATCTTGACGTAGCCACCCAGCGGGAAGGCCGAAACCGCCCACTCCGTCTGATCGGCGCCGAACTTGCGGCGCCACAACGGCAGACCGAAGCCAACCGAAAAGCGCAGTACCTTCACGCCGCACAGGCGTGCGACGAGATAATGGCCCAGTTCGTGGAACACGATCAGCACACCGAGTGCGACTACGAATGCGATCAGAGTCGAGAAAATGGACATGGTCATCGGTACACCGCTACGGCGCCCAGTAGTTGCTCGGTTTCCGCGCGCGCCTGCGCATCGGCTGCCAGCACGTCTTCGAGTGTGCGCACGCGGCTGGCCGTGATGCGCGCAAGCACCTCTTCCACGACGCCCGAAATACGGGCAAAGCCCAAGCGGCCGGACAGAAAACCGGCTACTGCGACTTCATTGGCTGCATTCAATACGATCGGCGCGTTGCCGCCCACCTCGAGCGCGCGGTAGGCGAGCCGCAGGCAGGGGAAGCGGTCGAGGTCCGGCCGCTCGAATTGCAGCGAACCGATCGCGCACAGGTCCAGAGATTGCACACCGGGATCGATGCGCTCGGGATAGGCCAGCGCATGAGCGATCGGCGTGCGCATGTCGGGATTGCCGAGTTGCGCCAGCACGGACCCGTCGACGTATTCCACGAGCGAATGGACGATACTTTGCGGATGTATGACCACCTCGATCTGCGACGGGTTCGCCTTGAACAGGAAACTCGCCTCGATGACTTCCAGACCCTTGTTCATCAGCGTCGCCGAGTCGACCGAAATTTTGCGGCCCATGATCCACTTCGGGTGGGCGCAGGCCTGCTCCGGCGTAACCTTGTCGAGCAACTCGCGCGCCGTGCGCAGGAACGGCCCGCCCGACGCGGTCAGCCACAATCGTTTGACGCCCGCGCGCGGGAAGCTGCCGTCGAAGTCGCGCGGCAAGGCCTGGAAAATCGCATTGTGCTCGCTGTCGATCGGGAGCAGCATCGCGCCGCTGGCCGCCACCGCATCCATCAGCAGGCCGCCAGCCATGACCAGCGCTTCCTTGTTGGCGAGCAACAGTTGCTTGCCGGCATGAGCCGCTGCCAGCGTCGAGCGCAATCCGGCGGACCCGACGATCGCAGCCATCACCGCATCCACTTCGGGAGCGGCGGCGATTTGTTCGAGCGCCTGCGCACCGGACAGCACTTCGCAGTCCAATCCCGATTCGCGAACCTTCAGCCGCAATTGCCCGGCCGCCGCCGCGTCCGCCATCGCGGCAAACCGCGGTCGATACCGGCGGCATTGCTCGAATAACCGATCGACCTGCCGATCCGCCGATAACGCGACGACTTCGAAACGATCGGAATGGCGATCCACCACGGCGAGCGTGTTGGCGCCGATGCTGCCGGTGGATCCGAGGATGGCAAGCCGCTTCATGTTCAACCGAGCGCCGGCAGATAGTAGAGCGCGGCGAACGGCAACGCCGCCGTGAGGCTGTCGATTCGGTCGAGGATACCGCCGTGGCCGGGCAGCAGGCTGCCGCTGTCCTTCGCACCGACTCCGCGTTTGATCCACGACTCGAACAGATCCCCGACAATGCTGATCACTGTCATCGCGGCGATAAAAATAATCGTAACGAGACGATCAAAGACATTCGCGGACGGCTGCAGTACGAAGCTCGCGACAAATCCATATATCAGCACGGCAGCGAATGCACCAATGACACCTTCCCAGGTTTTGCCGGGACTGATCTGCGGTGCCAGCTTGCGGCGACCGAAACTGCGGCCGGCAAAATAAGCGGCGGTATCGGCGATCCAGACCACCAGCAACATTGCCAGCAGCAACCAAGGCGACCTTTGCAGAAAAGCAGCGGCGAGCCACGCCGGAACCAGAACGATCCAGCCGACCGTGCCGAGAATCAGCGGTTGCGTCACGCGCCGTCCGCGATACAGCCAGAGCGGCACCGCGATCGTCCAGAACATCAGCGCCACCACGAACAGCAGGCTTGACAGTCCACTGGCGCCGCCCGAAAACCTTGCGCTCGAAAATGCCGCCACAAATGCGAGGCAGCTCGCCAGGATGATGCCGATGAATACAATGCGAGTGGTGCGCTGGTATCCGGCAAGACGCGCCCATTCGCCTGCCGCCAGCGCAATCGGGAAGCAGGTCAACAGCTGCCAGCCGGTACCGGGCAGCAGGAACGTGCAGGCCAGCAGCAGCGGCACCAGCACCATGGCGGTCAGTACGCGCAGTTTGAGCACGGATCGGGCGGCGCCGGCGCCTGCCGCCGCCGGGTTAGCGGGAATCCCCACCGGACTCACGCAGCGGATCGACCGGCACGGGTTCACCGGCGAGCTGCTCGCTGGTGCGACCGAAGCGGCGCTCCCGGTTTCGATAGGAATCAATCGCGCGACCAAGCGATTGCGCATTGAAGTCGGGCCAGAGTTCGTCGGTGAAATAGAACTCGGTGTAGGCGAGCTGCCAGAGGAGGAAATTGCTGATGCGCTGCTCGCCGCCGGTGCGGATGAAAAGATCCGGCTCGGGCGCATAGTTCATCGCAAGATACGGACTGAGATGCGCTTCGCGATAGCCTCCCGGCGGCTGGGTCAGATCACCTGTCATGCGGTTGACAGCCTGCAGAATGTCCCAGCGGCCGCCATAATTCGCGGCGATCGTCAGCGTAAGCTGGTCGTTGGCCGCCGTGAGCGTCTCGGCTTCGGCAATCATCCTGTTCAGCCTCGGCTCGAAGCTCGACAGGTCGCCGACCACTTTCAACCTGATGCGATTTTCGTGCAACTTGGCAACCTCCTGCTCGAGCGCGATCACGAACAGTTCCATCAGGAACGAAACCTCGTCCTTCGGGCGCCGCCAGTTCTCGCTGCTGAACGCGAACAGCGTCAGATACCGCACGCCCTGCGTCACGCAGGCCCTGGTCACCGCGCGCACCGCTTCGAGCCCACGCCTGTGCCCCGCCACCCGCGGCAGAAAACGGCTTTTCGCCCAGCGTCCGTTGCCGTCCATGATGATGGCGACATGGCGCGGAACTGCGCCGACCGGAGGAACCGTGATGGTGGAACTGTTGAACACGCGGGATGTCAGACGGCCATCAGATCGGCTTCCTTGGCTGCAAGGGCCTTGTCGATCTCGGCGATATTGCGATCGGTGAGTTTCTGGATCTCGTCCTGCGCACGACGATCGTCGTCTTCCGAAATCGCCTTGCTCTTGAGCAGTTCCTTCAATCCGGTATTTGCATCACGCCGCACGTTGCGCACCGCGATCCGTGCGTTCTCGGCTTCGCCCCTCACCACTTTCGTCAGATCGCGGCGGCGTTCCTCGGTCAGTGCCGGCATCGGCACCCGGATCACCTCGCCCATCGACGCGGGGTTCAATCCCAAGCCGGAATCGCGGATTGCCTTCTCGATCGCCGGAACCATTTTCTTTTCCCATGGCGTGACACTGATGGTGCGGGCATCGAGCAGGGACAGGTTTGCGACCTGATTCAACGGCGTGGCGTTGCCGTAATAATCGACCTGGACATGATCGAGAATGCCGGTGTGCGCCCGGCCGGTGCGAACCTTGCCCAGGTCGACCTTCAGCGTCTCCAGCGTCTTGTGCATCTTCTGGTCGGCCGACTTCTTCACGTCTGCAATGGTCATGTCGTCTTCCTCCTAACGGCTTCTCAGGCGTAGACCAGTGTGCCTTCGTCCTCGCCCAGCACCACCCTCGTCAACGCACCAACCTTGAATATGCTGAACACGCAGATCGGCAGTTTCTGGTCGCGGCACAGTGTCAGTGCGGTGGCATCCATCACCTTGAGCTTCTTCACGATCGCCTCATCGAAACTGATGCGCTGGTAACGCATCGCGTCCGGATGCGTCTTGGGGTCGTCGGTATAGACACCGTCCACCTTGGTCGCCTTCAACACGATGTCCACATTCATTTCCATGCCGCGCAGCGCCGCAGCAGTGTCGGTGGTAAAAAACGGATTGCCGGTGCCGGCGGCAAAAATCACCACCCGCCCTTCCTCGAGATAGCGCATCGCCTTGCCGCGGATGTAGGGTTCCGCGACCTGCTCGATATTGAGCGCCGATAGCACGCGACTCTTGAGTCCCTGCCGCCGCATCGCGTCCTGCAGCGCTAAAGCGTTCATCACCGTGGCAAGCATGCCCATGTAATCCGCGGTCGCGCGATCCATTCCCGCTGCCGCCGGCGCAACACCGCGAAAGATGTTGCCGCCGCCGATGACCACGCCGACCTCGACGCCGAGGTTCAGTATCTCCTTTACTTCGGCGGTGATGCGATCGATGGTCTCGCGGTTGATACCATAAGCATCGTCCCCCATCAGGGCTTCCCCCGACAGCTTGAGCAGGACGCGTTTATAGGCGGGTTTCATTTCATCCGCGGCCAGGTCCCGTTCAGTGCGCCTGGGCGGCCTGCGCCGCCACTTCGGCGGCAAAATCGCTCGACTTCTTCTCGATGCCTTCTCCTACGATGAACAGCGTGAACGCATTTACCTTCGCGCCCCTGGACGCCAGCAGCTTTTCGACCGTGACCTTGTCGTCCTTGACGAAAGGCTGGCCGAGCAGCGTGACTTCGGCGAGATATTTCTGCACGCTGCCCTCGACGATCTTGTCGATGATGTTGGCTGGCTTGCCGGATTCCAGCGCGCGCGCCTTGGCGATGCCGCGCTCACGTGAAATCAGGTCCGCGGAGATTTGATCCCTCGAAACGGAAATCGGCTTGGAGGCTGCGATGTGCATCGACAAGTCCTTGCCGAGCACGTCGTCGCCGCCTTCCAGGTCCAGCATTACGCCGATCCTGGTGCCATGCAGGTAGTACGCGAGCTTGCCTTTGGCCTTGTGAACCGCAATGCGGCGCACGCTCATGTTTTCGCCAAGCTTCATGACCAGCGCCTGGCGTGTTGCCTCGACGGTCTGGCCCGGGGACAGCTCGGCCCTGGCGAACGTATCGACGTCCGTGATGCCCCTGGACGCCGCCAGTTCGGCAACCGACTTCACGAACCCGGCGAAATTCGCATCCTTGGCGACGAAGTCGGTTTCGCAGTTGATTTCGACCAACGCGCCGAGTTTACCGTCACCGGAAACGTAGACGCCGATCGCACCCTCCGCAGCGACGCGCCCCGCCATCTTGCCCGCCTTTGCACCGCTCTTGATGCGCAGCAAGTCCTCGGCCTTCTTCATGTCGCCGGCCGCTTCTTCCAGCGCCTTCTTGCATTCCATCATGCCGAGCCCGGTGCGCTCGCGAAGTTCCTTGACCATGCCCGCGGTAATGTCCGCCATTCTTGCCTGCTCCTTGAGTCGCGTCCGCTCTTTCGATTGGCTGCGTTCGTCCAGAGTTCCAGTTAGAAAAATCCAGTTGCAAAAAAAAGGGGCGTGCGCCCCCTTTTTTTTGGCAACTGCGCCGTTCAGGCCGTGGCCTGTTCTTCCGTGCTGTCGACTTCCACGAATTCGTCGCTGACAATTTCCTTGATGGTCTGGCTGCGTCCATCGAGGATCGCATCCGCGATCCCGCGTGCGTACAGCCGCACTGCGCGGCTGGCATCGTCGTTGCCGGGAATGACATAGTCAACGCCATCCGGAGAATGGTTGGTATCCACCACCCCCACCACCGGAATGCCCAGCTTGTTGGCTTCGGTAATCGCGCCTTTCTGATAGCCGACGTCGATGACGAACAGCGCGTCCGGCAGTCCGTTCATTTCCTTGATGCCGCCCAGGCTGCGATCGAGTTTCACCAATTCGCGCTGGAAGGTGAGTTGCTCCTTCTTCGACAGTTTCTCCAGTGAGCCGTCCTGCACCATCAGTTCCATGTCGCGCAAACGCTTGATCGAAAGCTTCACGGTCTTGAAGTTGGTGAGCATGCCGCCGAGCCAGCGATGATCGACGAACGGCGTGCTGGCGCGCACCGCCTCTTCGCGGATGATTTCACGCGCCTGGCGCTTGGTGCCGACGAACAGGATGCTGCCTTTGTTCGAGGAAAGCTGACGGACGAATTTCACCGCTTCCTGGTACATGACCAGGGTCTTCTCGAGGTTGATGATGTGGATCTTGTTGCGATGACCGAAAATGAAAGGCGCCATCTTCGGATTCCAGTAACGGGTTTGGTGTCCGAAATGGACGCCCGCTTCGAGCATTTGACGCATGGTGACCGACATGAATTTCTCCTGTAAGGGTTAAGCCTCCGCCTGCCGGACCCTGTGCGGGCACCCATACTTGGCTGGCGTGTGTATTACCCCGATTCGGAATGACCGGGGTTAACTGAAAATTATATCAGCGGCACCCCGGTCGCCTCAACCATTTTCACGCATGGTCAATGGCTTAACGGCCTGCGGATCTATGCCGCTGACGGCGGGCCTCGTACAGACAGATGCCGGCCGCCACCGAGACGTTCAGGCTTTCCACCTGGCCGAGCATGGGGATCGAGATCAATTCGTCGCAAGTTTCGCGGGTCAGCCGGCGCAGGCCCTCGCCTTCGGCCCCCACGACCAGTGCCAGCGCGCCGGAAAGTTTCGCGTCGAACAAGGTCCCGCCTTCGCCCGTACCGACTACCCAAATTCCCTTATCTTTCAATTCCCTTAGCGTTCGCGCGAGATTCGTAACAGGAATGAAAGGCACGGTTTCCGCTGCGCCCGAGGCAACTTTGTGGACGGTGGCGTTCAAGCCGGTAGCGCGGTCCTTGGGCGCGACAATCGCGTGCACGCCCATGGCGTCAGCTACCCTGAGGCAGGCACCCAGGTTGTGCGGGTCTTGTACCCCATCGAGCACCAGCAGAAAAGCCGGCTCGCCAAGATTGTCCAGCACTTCGTTCAGCGAAGCGGCGAGCGCCACCTCCTCGACGAAGGCCGCAACGCCTTGGTGCCGGCCGCCTTTGGCGAATCCCTCCAGCCGCTCGGTATCGACCTCCAGAAGCCGCACGCCTGCCGCCTTGGCCAGATCCGCGAGGCGGCGCGCGCGGGGGTCGCGGCGCCTGGCATCCAGCAACACTTCGATTACCGCCTCCGGCCTCCGCTTCAATGCAGCCGTCACCGCGTGCAACCCATAGACGACCCGCCTGCCATTCATCGCGAGTCTTTCGCAGCCTCATCGAGCACGAAATCGATTTTGGCCGTTTCGAGATCGACTCTCACGAGTTTTACCGGAATGCGATCCCCAAGCCGGAAACGTTTTCCGGTGCGTTCGCCTAGCAGCTGATGCTTGGCAGCGTCGAAGTGGAAATAGTCGGGGCCCAGTTCGGAGATATGCACCAAGCCTTCCACATAAACCTCGTGGAGCGCCACAAATACACCGAAGCTGGTCACACCACTGACGGTGGCCGTGAAGCGCTCGCCGATGCGGTCCTGCATGTAGTAGCACTTGAGCCAAGCTTCGACATCGCGGGTGGCTTCGTCGGCACGGCGCTCGGTTTCCGAGCAATGAATACCCAGTTCCTGCCAGTTGCCGGGTTCGTAGCGCTTGCCCGCAAGGACCGCCTTGATCGAACGATGGATGAGCAGATCCGGATAGCGCCGGATCGGAGACGTAAAGTGCGTATAGGCCTCGTAGGCCAGGCCGAAATGACCGACGTTGTCCGGGCTGTATACCGCCTGCCGCAGCGAACGCAGCATCACCGTCTGCAAAAGTTGGACATCCGGGCGCGTCTTGATTTTTTCCAGCAGGCGCGCGTAGTCCTTGGCCTGAGGGTTATCGCCGCCGGTCAGTTGCAGACCGAATTCGCGCAAAAACTCGCGCAGCGCGGCGAGCTTCTCCGGCGTCGGCCCCTCGTGCACGCGATACAGCGCGGAATGATCGTGGCTCGACAGGAAATCCGAAGCGCACACATTGGCCGCCAGCATGCATTCCTCGATGAGGCGATGGGCATCGTTGCGCTGGGTGGGGACGATGCGCTCGATCTTGCCCTCGTCGTCGAAAAACATCTGCGTCTCGACCGTCTCGAAGTCGATCGCGCCGCGCAATGCCCGGGCCTTGACCAGACCTTGATAGAGCGCGTGCAGCGTCTGAAGATGAGGCACCAGGTCTTTGAGTTCGCGCGCAGTCTCGCCCTGCGGATCTTCGATTACCTGCGCGACCCTGGTATACGTCAGCCTCGCGCGCGAATGCATCACCGCCGGATAGAAGCGGTAAACGGCAATATCACCTCGCGCCGAGACATCCATTTCGCACACCACGCACAGACGGTCGACCTTCGGCATCAGCGAACACAAGCCGTTCGACAGCACCTCCGGCAGCATCGGGATCACGCGACGGGGAAAATACACCGAATTGCCGCGCTCCCGCCCCTCCAGGTCGATGACGTCGCCGTGCTGCACATAATGGCTGACGTCGGCAATGGCCACCCAGAGCTTGAATCCCTTGCCGCGGCGCTCGCAGTAAACCGCGTCGTCGAAGTCCTTTGCGGTTTCGCCGTCGATCGTCACCAGCGGCAGGTTGCGCAGATCTTCGCGTCCCTTGAGGTCTTTTTCGGTAACCACGGCCGGAAACTTCGCCGCCGCTTTTTCGACCTCCGCGGAAAATTCGTGGGGCAGATCATGCTTTCTCAGCGCGATCTCGATTTCCATTCCCGGATCGGCGTAGTTGCCGAGCACCTCGACGATACGTCCGACCGGTTGCGCGTGGCGCTGCGGTTGCTCGATGATTTCGGCGATTACGACCTGGCCGGGTTTCGCGCCGCCGTTTGCGCCTGCCGGAATCAGAATGTCCTGGCTGATGCGGCGATCCTCCGGCGCCACGACGCCGATGCCGTGCTCGTTCAGGAAGCGGCCGACTACTTTCACGTTGGCGCGCTCGAGTACTTCGACAATATGCCCCTCGCGCCGACCGCGTGCATTGATGCCGCCTTCCCGGGCGACCACGCGATCGCCGTGCAGCACCTTGGCCATCTCACCGGGATGCAGGAACAAGTCCTCGCCCTCACCGTCGCGCACCAGGAAACCGAAGCCATCCGGATGGCCCTGCACCCTGCCCTTCACCAGATCGAGCTTGTCGACCACGCAAATTGCATTCTTGCGATTGCGCATGATCTGGCCGTCGCGCTCCATCGCACCCAGACGGCGCTCGAACGGATCGGCTTCATGCGGCGCGATGGAAAGCAGTTGCGCCATCTTGTCCACCGAGACCGGAACACCCTGTTCGAGCAGGATATCGAGAATATGTTCGCGGCTGGGCAGCGGATGCTCGTAACGCGATTGTTCGCGCTCGAGAAAAGGATCGCGCGCGCGGATGTCCGTGGCGCGCCCGCGGGCAGCTGTCTTGCCGCTGGCGGACTTGGAATTTTTCTTTGTGGTTTTCATTCCGACAATCGGTTGGAGGCAAGCGCCGCTTCGTTGACAAAGCAGCGCTTTCCCATTACATTTTGCGCCCTCTCGTGCCGAGATGGCGGAATTGGTAGACGCACCAGGTTCAGGTCCTGGCGGTGGCAACACTGTGGAGGTTCGAGTCCTCTTCTCGGCACCAGATCGACATTTCCCCGCAATTCTTCCCGCAACGTTCCTCGCCTGCGCACTTGACTACCCCCGCTCGAACGGATGGCGCAGGACGATGGTTTCGTTACGATCGGGGCCGGTCGAGATCATGTCCACCGGCACACCACCGGCCTGCTCGATGCGTTTGAGGTAATTACGCGCATTCGCCGGCAAATCCTCGTAACGCGTGATCCCAACGGTGCTCTGCGTCCATCCCGGAATTTCCTCGTAAATCGGTTCGCAACCGGCCGAAGCGTCGGCGCCGGACGGAAGAATGTCGATTCGTTCACCGCTGAGGTTGTAACCGACACCGACTTGCAGCGCCTCCACGCCATCTAGCACGTCGAGCTTGGTGATGCACAAGCCGGACACACCGTTGATCTGAACCGACCGTTTGAGCGCTGCGGCATCAAACCAGCCGCAGCGTCGTGGCCGCCCGGTCACCGAACCGAATTCTTTCCCGCGCGTGCGCAGTTGCTCGCCGATATCGTCGTCCAGTTCAGTCGGAAACGGTCCCGAGCCGACGCGCGTGGTATAAGCCTTGGTAATGCCGAGCACGTAATGCAGCATCTGCGGCCCGACGCCGGCACCCGCCGCTGCCGCACCTGCGACGCAATTGCTCGAAGTCACGAATGGATAAGTTCCATGATCGATGTCGAGCAGCGTTCCCTGCGCGCCTTCGAACAACAGATTCTTGCCTGCGCGATGCGCGTCGTAAAGTGCACGCGGCACATCGGCAATCATCGGCGCAAGCTGCTCGCGCAACGCAAGGGTTTCGTCGTGCGTCTTCTGAAAATCGACCGGCTTTGCCTTCAGGTAATGCTCCAGCACGAAGTTGTGAAAGTCGAGCACTTCGTGCAGCTTTTCTTCGAATCTGCCGGGAACGAACAGGTCCTGCAGTCGGATCGCGCGACGCGCAACCTTGTCCTCGTACGCCGGCCCGATGCCACGGCCGGTCGTGCCGATCCTTCCTATACCCTTCGCCGTCTCGCGGGCCTGATCGATCGCCACGTGATACGCGAGAATGAGCGGACAGGCGTCGCTGATCTTGAGTCGCGAGCGCACGTTGACGCCGACCGACTCCAGTTCGGCGATCTCCTGCAGCAGCGCAGTCGGCGACAACACCACGCCGTTGCCGATGTAGCAACTGACGCCTTCGCGCAGGATACCGGACGGAATCAACCGCAGGATCTGCTTGCGCCCGGCGATGACCAGCGTGTGACCCGCATTGTGACCACCCTGAAAACGCACCACACCCTGCGCGTGATCGGTCAGCCAGTCGACCACCTTGCCTTTGCCTTCGTCACCCCACTGGGTGCCGATGACTACGACGTTGCTTGCCATCAAGACCTCTGGTTGTGTTTCGTTTACTTCCGGTTTCGTTGGTCTGAAGCGAACGGCTCCAGCTTCCAGGCACCACCCTTGGCGACCAGTCGCTGCGAGCAGTTGAGTTCCGCGCGGTTCGCCTCGTGCCCCGGCAGGTCCGACACGACGATCGCACCGTCTGCGCGCAACCTTGCCACCTCGGCCTGCAGGGCGGCATCGGCCGGCTGGTAGGGCGCGAGTACGCGCAGCGGCCCGGCCTCTTCGTTCGCCATCTCGGCGAGTTCGCGCAAATCCATCGTGAATCCGGTTGCCGGACGGGCGCGCCCGAACGCACGGCCGACTTCATCATAACGTCCGCCGCGCGCGATCGCTTCCGGCCGGTTGCCGGCATAAGCGGCGAACACCACGCCGCTGTGATAATGATATCCGCGTAGCTCCGCGAGATCGAAGCACAGTTCCTTCACATCACCGTTCAATTGCCCGCCGATTTGCGCGAGCGCATCGAGACAGGCGATCAACTCCGGATACTGCGGCAGGCGCTTGCGCGCCGTGGTCAGCACCTCAGATCCCCCGTAGAGTTCCGGCAACAACATCAACGCCTCGCGCGTCGCCGCATCGAGCCCGTTCGACAGTTCACGCAATGCCGGAACGTCCTTGGCCTGCAGTACCTGAAACAGTTCCGCTTCCTGCTGCGCACTCGCGCCGGCCCGGGTAATCAGCGCGCGAAACACGGACACATGGCCGATATCGAGGTGGACGCCATTCACCCCCGTGGCCTGAAGCGCACGCAACATCAGCGTCTGAATTTCGATGTCGCTCTCCAGCCCGGCGTGACCATAGATCTCGGCACCGATCTGCATCGGCTCGCGGGTACGCAGCAGCCCGGAAGGCTGCGTATGCAGCACCGTTCCCGCATAGCACAATCGGGTGACACCCTGACGGTTGAGCAAATGCGCGTCGATGCGCGCCACTTGCGGCGTCATATCCGCGCGCAATCCGAGCAATCGCCCGGACAACTGGTCCACCAGCTTGAAGGTTCTCAGATCCAGGTCGTGTCCCGTGCCGGTCAGCAGCGAATCGAGATATTCCAGCATCGGCGGAACGACCAGTTCATAGCCGTGCGCAAAAAACAGGTCGAGGATGCGACGGCGTAACAATTCCACTCTCGCCGCTTCGCCGGGCAGGAGATCTTCGATGTACTCAGGAAGCAGCCATTTCTGCATGATCATTCGACACGGAGAACCGACCCGTATGCAACGCTACGGTTCAAAAGGCCATGTTGGGCTATTTCGTCAGGAAAAGCAGCAGCAGTCCGGCCAGCATCGAGGACAGGCCCACGAACCGGATCTGGCCGTCGGACATTTCGGTCAGCCGGCGGAAGGCATCGCGCCATACCGTCGGAAGCAGGAAGGGAAGCAGGCCCTCGATGACCAGCATCAGTGCAACGGCCATCATAAGGGTATTCGTATAAGCTTCCATCGTCCTCTTCCCACCGCGCGCAAGCGGCATTCCGCCCACTACCGCCGTTGATTATTTTGCGCGTCCCGCCGGGTTCTTCAGGTACTTGAAGAATTCCGAATTCGGCTCGAGTATCAGCAGGTCTCCCTTGTTCTTGAAGCTTTGCCGATAAGCCTCCAGACTCCGATAGAACGCGTAGAACTCGGGATTGCGCTCAAAGGCTCGCGCGTAGATCGCGGAAGCCTTGGCGTCACCATCGCCCTTCAGACGCTGGGCATCGCGGTAGGCCTGGGCGATCACGACCTGGCGCTGCTTGTCGGCGTCGGCGCGGATTTTCTCCGCCTCCGCAAAGCCGGTAGAACGCAGCTCGTTGGCCACGCGCTTGCGCTCGGCCTGCATCCTGCCATATACGGATTCGCTGACCTCGGGTGTGAAATCGACCCTCTTCAGACGCACGTCAAGGACCTGGACGCCGATCTCGCGCGCGATCTGGTCCGCCCGCTCGCGCATCAGGTCCATGATCTGTTCGCGCTCGCCCGAGACGACATCATGGATCGTGCGCTTGCCGAACTCTTCGCGCAGGCTGCCATTGACGGCCTGGGTCAGCCGCACGCGTGCGAGGCCCTCGTCACCCTGCACGCTGACGTAGTACTGCCTTACGTCGATGATGCGCCATTTTACGAACGAATCCACCAGGACCGGCTTGTTCTCGGACGTGACAAACTTCTGCGCTTCTTCGGCATCGAGCGTAAGAATGCGGGCGTCGAAATAGCGTACGTTGTCGACCAGCGGCATTTTGAAAAACAGTCCCGGCACAGTTTTTACGGAAACGATTTCGCCCAATCGGAACACGATGGCATTCTGGCGCTGGTCGACGGTGAACAGACTCAAGCTGGCCACGACCAGCGCGACCACGATGGCAATCAGCACGGTGCTGACGTTGACTTTCATCGTGCCTCCCTGTCGCGACTGCGGAAGGCATCGCGCGAGCGCGGCGAAGATTCCGTCGGTGCCGGTGTCGGCACGACCGCCTCCATAGGCGCCTGCTTCGCGCCCGCATCAACCGGCGGATTGGCACTGCTGCTCATCTGCATAAGTTTGTCGAGCGGCAGATAAAGCAGATTGCCGCCGCTTTTCTGGTCGACCACGACCTTGCTGGAGTTGGCAAGCACCTGCTGCATTGCGTCCAGGTAAAGACGCTGACGGGTCACCACCGGCGCCTTGCTGTATTCCGTGACGATCTGGCTGAAACGCGATGCCTCGCCCTCGGCGTTGGCGATCACGCTCTGCCGATACCCTTCTCCCTCCTGAAGAAGCCGCGCCGACGTGCCCTTGGCTTTCGGCACGACATCGTTGAAATACGACTGGCCTTCGTTGATCTGCCGTTCGCGATCCTGGCCGGCCTTTACCGCGTCGGCGAACGCAGCCTGGACTTCCTCGGGCGCCTGCGCGTCCTGCATGGTCACCCGCGTGACTGTGATACCGGTTTTGTAGCGGTCGAGGATTTTCTGCAGCAGGATCTGCACCGTCTCGACGATCTTTTCCTTGCCGCCGGAAAGCAGGAAATCCATCTTGTTTTTGCCCACCACCTCGCGGATGGCCGACTCGGAAGCTTGCATCACCGACTTGTCGGCATCGCGATTGTTGAACAGGTAGTCCTTGGGATCCTTGAGGATGTACTGCACCGCGAACTGGATGTCGATGATGTTCTCGTCGTCTGTGATCATCAGCGATTCGTTCTGCACTTTGCTTTTGACGTTGTTGCGGTAACCGATTTCAATGGTACGAACGCCCGTCACGTTGACGACTTCAGCGGATTCGATCGGCCACGGCAGATGCCAGCGCGGGCCCGACTCCGTGATTGCGTCGAACTTTCCGAAGCGCAGCACCACGCCGCGCTGGCTGGCATCGACGATATAAAAGCCGCTCGCCAGCCATACCACCAGAATGAGGATGACCAACAGTCCGAAACCGCCGCCGAACTGGCGCCCGGTCGGGCCCGGTGACGGCGCGCCGCCCCCGCCCTTGCCGCCGAACAAGGAGTTCAACCGCTGATTCAAACGACGCCACAATTCGTCGAGGTCGGGGGGGCCATCGTTGCCGCGCTTTCCCCACTGCGGATCATTCAATGCCATTCGTGCTTGCTTTCAATTTGACAGGAGGCCGGCCCTGACTAAGGACCTTCGGATTCAGGCTGCGGCAACCCCTATGGCGTTGCCCTGCCCTTCGAGCAATTCAGCCAGCATGGAGCGCAAAAATTCGATGCCGGCACCGGTTTTCGCGCTAACGCGAACTGTCGCGATTTTACCATACTGATCGCGCTCGACCCCGGGTTGCAAGCCGGTCGCGTCTATCTTGTTGAACACCATCACCTGGGGCACGAAATCGGCACCGATTTCGACGAGCACCTTGTTCACTTCCGCGATCTGGTCATCACGCGCCGGACTTGCCGCATCCACCACGTGCAGCAGCAAATCGGCACGCACGGTCTCTTCCAGAGTCGCGCTGAATGCCGCCACCAGAGTATGCGGGAGATCACGGATGAAACCGACCGTATCCGACAAGATGATTGATGCGCCGCCGGCTCCGCTGATGCGCCGTGAAGTCGTATCCAGCGTCGCGAACAACTGGTCCGCTGCATAGGTTTCGCTGTGCGTAAGCCGATTGAACAGCGTGGACTTGCCGGCGTTGGTATAGCCGACGAGCGAGACCGACAGGCCCTGACCGCGCTGGCGCGCGCGTCGCTGGGTCTGCCGCTGACGAAGCACAGTGGCAAGCTTGTCCTTGAGGACCTTGACCCGCTTGCGCAACAACTGGCGATCCGTTTCCAGCTGGGTTTCACCGGGGCCGCGCAGGCCGATGCCGCCTTTCTGGCGTTCCAGGTGGGTCCAGCCGCGGACCAGCCGCGTTGCCAGGTGCTCGAGTTGGGCCAGTTCGACCTGCAGCTTGCCTTCGTGCGAACGCGCGCGCTGCGCGAAGATATCCAGGATCAGGCTGCTGCGGTCGACAACCCGGCACTTGAAGCGCTTCTCGAGATTGCGCTGCTGCGCGGGTGACAGATCGTGATTGAACAACACCAGCGATGCGCCGCCAGATTGCACCGCTTCGGCGATCTCATCGACTTTGCCGGAACCGGCAAAGGTGGCCGCGTCGGGCCTCTGCCGTTTTCCTTTGATGATCGCGAGCGGTTCGACACCCGCGCTTTCGGCAAGCCGGCGGATTTCCTCCTGCGACTCGGCGAAATCCACATTACCGAAATCGAGATTGACAAGGACGGCGCGGTCGCCGCCGCTTGGGCGATCAAACATCGGAAGGATCGGCGGTCGGAACCGGCCTGACGGCGTGCAAACTCACGCCCCGCATCCCGCGGGTCGGGATGACTGCAAGGACGGGGACGGCAAAGCGGATGAAACGGGATTGACCAACACTCAATCTTCGGACCCGTGCTCCAAAGACAAGTTCACCGGACGCGCTGGCACGACAGTGGAAATCGCATGCTTGTAGACCATCTGTGTCACGGTGTTCTTCAGCAAGACAACGTACTGGTCGAACGATTCGATCTGTCCCTGTAACTTGATGCCATTGACCAGATAGATGGACACCGGCACATGCTCTTTGCGCAACGCATTCAGAAATGGGTCTTGCAACAACTGGCCTTTCGCGCTCATGGCTGCTCCTTATTCTATTTCTCGACCCGGGTTTACTGTACTGGATTTTAGGGTGCAATACCATCCGGTGGAAAAACCGCGTGGAAATCAACCCTTCCTGCGGCCCGCGAAGGGATTCCGGCCCTGTTTGAAAGACACTTTTACGGGAGTGCCGCGCAAATCGAAAGCGGCCATGAATGCACGTTCGAGGTAGCGGCGGTAACTGTCCGGCACATGATTCAAGGCGTTGCCGTGAATCAGGATCAGCGGCGGATTCATGCCACCCTGATGGGCATAGCGCAGTTTGGGGCGGGATACGCCGGCGCGCGGCGGCGACTGCTTTTGCACTGCAGCGAGCAATACGCGCGTGAGTTTGGGCGTTGACAGCTTGGCCATGGCAGCGGCATAGGCCGCATTCGCCGAACCGAGCAGCGCCGGGACGCCAACGCCGTTGCGCGCTGAAATGTAATGCACCGGCGCAAAATCCAGGAAGTTGAGCTTGCGGTCGTAGTCGCGCTTGGCTTTTTCGCGCGACTCTTCATCGGCGGCATCCCATTTGTTTATGGCCACCACCAGGGCACGACCGGCCTCGAGAATGAAACCCGCCAGGTGCGCATCCTGGTCGGATACGTCCTGCGTCACGTCGAGAACCAGCACCACGACATTGCAATCGTCGATGGCCTGCAGCGTCTTGACCACCGAAAACTTCTCCGCAACGTCTTCCACGCGCCCGCGGCGGCGCACGCCGGCCGTATCGATCAGCGTGTACGCGCGGCCGTTGCGCTCAAAGTCGATGTAGATGCTGTCCCGGGTGGTGCCGGGCTGGTCGAAGGCGATAACCCTTTCCTCGCCGAGCAGGGTATTGACCAGGGTCGACTTGCCGACATTCGGGCGGCCGACAATCGCTATCTTCGGCTGTTGGTCTTCCAGTTCCGGCTCGTCGTCATCGACGGGAAATTCTTCCAGAACGACATCCACCAATTCGTGCACGCCTTCGCCGTGCGATGCCGACACAGTCAACGGTTCGCCGAGCCCGAGTTCGTGGAACTCCGTAGCGGCAGTTTCATGCGCCAAGCCTTCCGCCTTGTTGACCACCAGCCATAGCCTGCGGGCGGTCTTGCGCAATTCAACGGCAATCTGCCTGTCGAGAGAGGTCAGGCCCTGACGCGCATCGACCAGCAGCAGCACGGCATCGGCTTCATCCACGGCCTGGCGCGTCTGGCGCGCCATCTCCTTGTAGATGCCGCCTTTGGCCACCGGTTCGAAGCCCCCGGTATCCACAACCAGAAAGGACCTCGCACCGCTTTTGCCATGCCCGTAATGACGATCACGGGTCAGGCCGGGAATATCGGCTACCAGCGCCTGGCGCGTGCGCGTCATGCGGTTGAAGAGGGTCGACTTGCCGACATTCGGCCGGCCGACCAGGACGATGGTGGGCTTCAACGGGAATTTTAAGGAGGACTGAGGGCTTCCGGCAGAGGGCTGGCGCACGCCGGCCCTATTTCTTGATGGCAATTGCGTAGACGCCGCCCCTGCGAGTCTGCACCAGCACCTTGTCATCCCCGATCAGCCTGGGCGCAGCCGCGATGCCACCGCCGTCGGTTGCGATGCGCGCAACGAACGATCCGTCCTCGAACTTCAGAAAGTGCACCTGGCCTTCGAAGTCGCCAACCACGACGTAGTCCCTGGTTGCCAGCGGCGCACTCAGGTTACGGTAGGAAAGCTTGTCCTGTTTCCACGCGCTGGCGCCGCTGTTCCTGTCGAGCGCGACCACCGAGCCATTGTCTTCCGACAGATACACACTCAGGTCGTCGGCCGCCAGACTGCCAACACTGGATGCCGGTCGTGCCCACAACTGGCCACCCTTCTGCGTTTCGTAGCACGCAACCCGCCCCTGGAAGGTCGCGGCGCACACCCTGCCCGCCTCCACCAGCGGCGGACCCGCAATATCGGTGATGCGCTCGAGTTCGTTGTCGCCTTTTGGCGCCGCCACCACGGTTTCCCAGACCAGCCCCCCATTCGCAATATTCAGGACCACGAGTTTTCCCGCCGGCATGCCGGCAATCACGAAACCCTCGACGATGATCACGCCCGGGTTGGCCCGCAATGTCAGCGGAGGCGGCGTGGTCTGGTACTCCCAGCGGCGCGAACCGTCCCGGGCATCCAGGCCGAAGATGCGGCTGTCACCGCTGCGCACGACAACGAATTCGCCGGCGGCCTGCGGTGCGCTGAGCACTTCGCTCGACACCCTCGACTGCCACAACGGCTTGCCCTCGAGATCGTAGGCGAGCACCGAACCCTTCGACGTTCCGACCAGCACCATGTTTTCGCCTACGCCCACCCCACCCGACAGCGGTGCCCTGGCGTCGAGCCGCCACAAGGTCTTGCCGTTCGCGGCATTCAGCCGCACCAGGTCGCCGCGATTGCTCGCCGCGAACACGCTGTTGCCAACTATCGCCGGCGTAAAGACATACCGGCCGGCGTCGCCGACGTTGACCCGCCATGCGACAACCGGCCTCGCCGAAGGTTTGAAGTCCACCAGCTTGACGGGCTGGGGACCCTTGCTGCCGCAGCCACCGAGCGCAACGCCCAGCAGCAACGTCACTACCAGACGCAGCGGCACTGACGCTCCGGTCACTTGTCGCCTCCCAAGGCATCGAGTTTGATCTGCACGACGTTGCGGTAACTGCTGTTGGGCAAACTTTTCTCGATTGCGGTCTTGTAAGCGGCGCGCGCCTCCGCACTTTTCCCCAGTGCGACCATGACATCGCCGCGCAAATCCGCATACAAAGTTTCCATTGCCGCACTGTGTTTGGTTTCCAGCAGCTTGAGCGCCTCGTCGTATTTTTTCTCGTCGAGCCGGATGCTTGCCAGGCGCAGCCGCGCCAGTTCAGCGGTTTCCTCGTCCTTGGCTTTGTCGATCGCCCACTGCAGTTGCTCGGCCGCACCGGACGGGTCGCCGTTTTCGTAATTGGTCTTGGCCAGCAGCAAGGCCGCAGTCGGACCGTAGGCGGTGGAGCCGAACCCTTCGATCATCTGCTTGCCGAGCGTGCGGATTTCCTTGACGTCATTCTTGCGCACGGCTTCCCCGAACTTGGTGAAAAGCGAGGACGCCTTTTCGGATTGACTGTGTTTGTAATAACGCCAGCCCTGCATGCCGGCGAACGCCACGAGAGCAGCCACGGCCAGCGTGACGATCAGCGCGCCGTATTGCTTCCAGAACTGTTTCAGTTCGGCTATCTGTTCCTGTTCTTCGAGATCGAAAGCCATGTCGGAATCTTCTGTAGTGAGTGAGTCAAGGATTGTTTGATTTGAGGATCATTGCCGCGGCTTGTTCCGCGTCGACCTGCACTTGTTCGCCCGCTTCGCGCATCGGCTTGAGCGAAACGACCCTTCTGCCGGCCTCCTCATCGCCGATGATCACCGCGAAGCGCGCGCCGCTGGCGTCGGCCCGCTTCATTTGCGATTTGAAGCTGCCGCCGCCGCAGTGAAGCACGACCGAAAGTCCGTGTTCGCGCAACGACTCCGCGACATTCCAGGCAAAGCGGGTCGCCGATTCGCCGCTATGGACCAGGTAGGCGTCCGCGGCGCGGGCTGGCACTGAAACCTGCGCTTCGCCCAGCAGCGCAAGCAATCGTTCGATGCCCATTGCAAAACCGCAGGCCGGCGCAGGCTTGCCACCGATCTGCTCGATCAGGCCGTCGTAACGCCCGCCGGCGCACACCGTGCCCTGTGCGCCAAGCCTGGTGGTGGTCCATTCATAAACGACGTCATTGTAATAGTCCAGACCGCGCACCAGACGATCGTTGATCGCGAATCCGATCCCGGCATTTTTCAGCAGGCCCTGCAGTTCTTCGAAATACCGGCACGAATCCTCATCGAGATCGTCTGCGAGCTTCGGTGCGGCCGCAATGACGTCCCGCATCGCCGGATTCTTGCTGTCCAGGACACGCAGCGGATTGCTATGCATCCGCCGCCGGGCGTCTTCGTCGAGCCCAGTGGAATGCTTCTCAAGATAGGCAATGAGCCGCGTGCGATGACGGCTGCGTGAAGGGGCGTTCCCGAGCGTGTTGATCTCGAGTCGCAGGCCGTCGAGGCCCAGCCGCTTCCACAGGCTTGCGCTCATGACCATGTGCTCCACATCCACGTCCGGACCGGAAAAACCGAGCGCCTCGACGCCGACCTGGTGAAACTGCCGATATCGGCCTTTCTGCGGCCGCTCATGGCGGAACATCGGACCGATGTAAAACACTCGTTGCGCGCCGTTGTAAAGGAGATTGTGCTCGATCATCGCGCGCACGCAGGAGGCCGTCCCTTCCGGCCGCAGCGTCAGGCTCTCGCCATTGAGCTGATCGACGAAGGTATACATCTCCTTCTCGACGATATCGGTGACTTCGCCGATGGAACGCACGAACAGTTCGGTCTTTTCCAGAATCGGCATGCGCATGTTGCGGTAGCCGTACTGCGCCAGCCAGCCACGCACCGTGTCCTCGAAAAACTCCCACAGTGGAGCCTGGCCCGGCAGGACGTCGTTCATCCCGCGGACCGCCTGAATCGTTTGCGTCATGAAACTA
This sequence comes from Betaproteobacteria bacterium, assembly GCA_016194905.1. Taxonomy (NCBI): domain Bacteria; kingdom Pseudomonadati; phylum Pseudomonadota; class Betaproteobacteria; species Betaproteobacteria bacterium. Next base: position 19,091 of record JACQAP010000029.1, on the reverse strand, counting down.
GCTTGTCTCTCGATTGTGTGGGCGCTCAGCCGAGCGCCCGTGCGGATTCTTCGTTGCTCGTCGCCGCCCGCCGGCCCTGTCCACCGGATCGGCCGTAGTGGCTGGCGACGTAGTCATCTACCAGGCGATGGAATTCTTCCGCGATGTGGTCGCCTTTCAGCGTTACGGTCTTCACGCCATCGACGAATACCGGGGCTACCGGCGTCTCGCCCGAACCCGGCAAACTGATGCCAATGTTGGCGTGCTTGCTCTCGCCGGGACCATTGACCACGCAGCCCATCACGGCCACGCGCATTTCTTCGACTCCGGGATATTGCGTGCGCCAGACCGGCATCTGCCGGCGCAGATAAACTTGAATCTTGTCGGCCAGTTCCTGAAAGACGGTGCTGGTGGTCCGCCCGCAGCCGGGGCACGCGATCACCATCGGCGTGAACGAACGCAAGCCCATGGTCTGCAGGATTTCCTGCGCGACGATGACTTCGCGGGAGCGATCCCCTGCGGGATCCGGCGTAAGCGAAATTCGTATGGTGTCGCCGATGCCCTGCTGCAACAACACCGCCAGCGCGGCGGTGGACGCGACAATACCTTTGGACCCCATTCCCGCTTCAGTCAGACCGAGGTGCAGCGGGTAGTCGCAACGCGCGGCCAATTCGCCATAAACCAGTATCAGGTCCTGCACGCCGCTCACCTTGCAAGAGAGAATGATGCGATCGCCGGGCAATCCGATTTCTTCCGCCTTCTGCGCGTTCTGCAGTGCAGACACGATCAGCGCTTCGCGCATGACGTCGGCCGCTTCCCCAGGCTCGGGCAGGCGCGCGTTGTCATCCATCATGCGGCCGAGCAGATCGGGATCCAGGCTGCCCCAATTGACGCCGATGCGCACCGGCTTGCCGTAACGGCATGCTGTTTCGATCATGGTTGCGAACTGATCATCGCGCTTCGACCCGCGACCGACATTGCCCGGATTGATCCGGTATTTATCCAGACCCTGCGCGCAATCCGGATATTGAGTAAGGAGTTTGTGGCCGTTAAAATGAAAATCGCCGATCAACGGCACCGGGCAACCCTCGCGCTCGAGCACGTTGCGGATTTCCGGTACGGCTGCCGCCGCCTCTGCGGTATTGACCGTGACGCGCACGAATTCCGAACCGGCCTCGGCGAGTTCCCTAACCTGGCGTGCGGTGGCCTGCACGTCCGCGGTATCGGTATTGGTCATCGACTGTACGACTACCGGCGCACCGCCGCCCACCGGAATGCCGGCGATGCGGACCTGGCGGGTTTCGTGGCGAAGAATGATTTTGCCGGGCATGAGAGGCGGCCGCGTCATTCCAGCGTCAGCCGCGCCACATCCACCCGGGTATGCGGTGCGAGATCGATACTCTTGTCGCCCTGGAACAGGCGCACGCCAGCGGCATTGCCGACCACAACGGATAGAGGTGGCTCGCCGCTGACGCTACGGCGGCTGCCGGCTGGATTGAGTTGACCGAAAATTGTGTTGCCGACGCGATCCTTGATCTCGACCCATGAGTCCTGTTCGAAGATCATGCGAACCGTCACACGTCCCGCAGCTTCGGCAGCCACCGCCGCACCGGTTCCAATCGGCAAGCGACGTTCGACGCGTCCGGGCCTTGCCTCAGTCTTCGCTTCTGCTTTTGCTTCCGGTTTTGCCGCAGGTCTTGCCGCGGATTCGACTTCCGGTTTTGACTCGGTTCTGACTTTGGCATCGGCACCGGTCTTCGCCTCAGTAGCGACCTTCGACGATGGCGCAGATTTGTCGCGCGCCGCGACCGTCGGAGCGGTGCGCCCCGCATCCGGCGCACGGCGACCGCCGAAATAGACCGATATTGCAATTCCAACCAAGAGCACAGCTATTACCGTCGGCCAAAGCCGGTATATTCTGTCTTCCACGCGCGCTGGTTGTGAACGTTCCTGCTCGCGCGGCGTGACTGCCGGAGTCACCGGCGGATCAAGCATCGAGTCGGTGGCACGGATCAAAGGCTCCGGATCGAGGCCGAGCAGCTTTGCGTAATTGCGGATGAACCCGTGAATAAAAACCGGGCTCTTGTATCCGGAGTAATCGTCACGCTCCAGCGCTTCGACCTGCCGCACGGACAACTTGAGTTGGCGCGATATATCGCCGAGGCTCAATCCCTGGCGGCGGCGCTCCTTAAAAAGGACCGCTCCGGCCGCACCCGGTCCCGCGGAAACAGCGGAGGATTCTGCGTCTGCGGCAGCATCGCTCACTGAAAGCGGCCCTCGTTGTATGCCTTTGTCTGTGGCGCGCCCGGATACCGGTTGTTCAGTTGGGCGCCATAACTCGCAAGAGCGCTGCGATTGTCCAGCCGTTGCTCGATGCGCACTCCTAGCCACAACGCGTCGGCAGACGGCGTCGATACCTGCATGTGACGGTTTAGCAGTGTCCGGGCCGTCGTTAGCTCGTTACGCTTGAAGGCAATATCGGCAAGCTGATACAGCGCCTGGGACTGGTTTGGTTGCAACGCCAGCGCCTTGCGCAGCCACTCCTCGGCCTTCACATCGTCGCCCTGCAGACGCGAGCAGACACCGGAATTCGTGTAAGCATTTTCCGGCGTGGCATAAAGCGGATTCTTCAGCGCAGTCGCAAAATATTTCATCGCCTCCTTCTCACGCTTGCGCTGGCATAGAAACAGGCCGTAATTGTTGTTCGCCGATGAATCGGTCGGATCGATCTTCAGTGCGCGCTCGAACGACTGTTGCGCGAGCGCATCTTCCTTGAGGGTCATGTACACCAGCCCGAGCTGGGCGTGTGCGGGAGCATAACCGGAATCCGCGCTGATGGCCTCCTTCAGCTCCTGCACCGCCACCGGCATCTGCCCTGCACCGTAATACGCCACGCCGAGCTCGGTATGGATTCGGGCACGATTCTCGGTCGCGTTCCTGGGCTCGCCAGTTTCCGATTTATTCACCTGGGTGGTGCACGCAGCCAGCAGCGCGACGAAAATCAGGATGGAAATCCTGTTCATGCAGACGCTGCTCATGCCGAAGCTGCCATCGTGCGCCGCGCCTTGCGCTGCGTGCGATCCTGCACTTGGCCGGCAAGCTGACCACAGGCGCCATCGATATCGTCGCCGCGCGTCTTGCGCGTCGTCGTGACCAGGCCGGCCCGCATCAGTACATCGCGAAACGCGCCGATGCGTTCGGGCGAAGAGCGCTCGAACCCGGAATCCGGGAACGGGTTGAAGGGAATGAGATTGAATTTGCAGGACACGCCCTTCACCAGCTCCACCAGCTGCTTTGCCTGCTCGACGCTGTCATTGACGCCATCGAGCATTACGTATTCGAATGTGACGAAGTCGCGCGGCGCGACCTTGATGTAGCGTTTGCATGCCGCCATCAGTTCTTTCAGCGGATATTTTTTGTTGATCGGCACCAGGCGATCGCGGAGTTCGTCGTCAGGTGCATGCAGAGATACGGCGAGGGCCACCGGCAACTGCCTGGCGAGCCGGTCCATGGCCGGAACCATGCCGGAGGTCGAAAGCGTGACGCGCCGGCGCGATAGTCCGTAACCGCAGTCGTCAAGCATGATCTTCATGGCCGACACGACGTTGTCGAAATTGGCCAGTGGTTCGCCCATTCCCATCATGACTACGTTGCTGATCACCCGCTCGCCCCTCGGCGTCGCCCCGAGCGCGCGATTGGCCCACCACAACTGGCCGATGATTTCCGCCACCGTCAGATTACGGTTGAATCCCTGCCTGCCGGTCGAGCAGAATGCGCATTCCAGTGCGCAACCGACCTGCGAAGACACGCAAAGCGTCCCGCGCCCTGTTCCGGGAATGAACACGGTCTCGATGCCGTTGGCGGCGCCCACGGAAAGCAGCCATTTGCGTGTTCCGTCGATCGCGGTCGAATCGGCCATTACGGACGGCGCCCGCACCATCGCGCCGGAGACCAGCTTGGCGCGCAAGTCTTTCGACAGGTCGCTCATGCTCTCGAACTCGGACTGCCCGAATTGGTGAATCCAGCGCATTACCTGCCGCGCACGAAACGGCTTCTCGCCGATTTCGGTGAAGAATCCGGCGAGCCGTTCCGCGTCGAAATCAAGCAGGTTGACGGGCATCAGCGCGAGTAGATATTCAGGGTGGGAAAGAAATAGGCGATTTCCACCGCCGCGGTTTCGGGAGCGTCGGAGCCATGCACTGCATTGGCGTCGATGCTGTCTGCGAAATCTGCGCGAATCGATCCCTTGGCCGCCTTTTTCGGATCGGTGGCCCCCATCAGATCACGGTTCTTCTGGATCGCACTATCGCCCTCGAGCACCTGAACCATGACCGGACCGGAGATCATGAAGTTCACCAGATCGTTAAAAAACGGGCGCTGGCGGTGCACTGCATAGAAACCCTCGGCGTCGTTACGCGACAAGTGCACCATTCTCGCCGCGATTATCTTCAATCCGCTAGCTTCGAACCGCGAATAAATCTGTCCGATCACATTTTTTGCCACGCCATCGGGTTTGACGATCGACAGGGTGCGCTCAACAGCCATCAAATATCTCCAATAGGTTTGTTTTTTTGAAGCTAATTCATAAGGATAGCATGGCGCCTCGGCGAAAGGAATGGCTTTGCCGCGAGATTGCGGCTGCCATGAGATCTTGGCGCCCGCCAGGTCTCCGAGGGGCGACCCCGAAAGGCTGGAAAATCAGTGATAGCATCAACTGTTCAGACTCCACTAACGACGACATGCCTCCCAATTCCAACAAACCGGCAGCGCCTCCCCAGGCACAGACAAAATCACGCACGGGACGACGACTGATCGCAGCAGCCGTACTGATCGGACTCGCCATCGGCGGACTGGCGCTGGTCGATCGGTTTCGCGAGCGCCCTGCGGGACTTACGCCGCCCCATGAACCATCGCAGGCGCTGATTACCCCGTCGGCGCCGGAATCCAACCTCCCAGCAGTCAAACCCGAGCCTCCGATAACGCCCCCGCCACCGCCGCAAGTGGTCAACAACGAGATGCTGGCACCCCCGCCCCGCGCAACCAGCGTTACGCCGTCAGCACCGCTTGCGACGCAACCCGCGCCCTCGGAGAAAGCCGCTCTGGCCCCAGGTAAGGCCTACATGGTCCAAGTGGGCGTGTTCACGTCGCCGGCCAACGCACAAGCCTTGCAGAAACAACTGCAGCGCGCCGGCATCGAGGCCCATCTCGAGACGCGGGTGCAGCTTGGCCCTTTCAAGGACAAACGCGACGCGGAAAAGGCACTGGCCCGCGCGAAGAAGCTGGGTATCAATGCCGTGATGGTCAGCGCCCGATGAGCGCGGGGAAAATCAGTACAGCAGGTTCGGCAGCCACAGGGACACAGCTGGCACATAGGTGACCAGTATCAGGTAAGCCAGCAACACGAACACCCACGGCAGGCAGGCGATCGACACCTCGGTCAAGCCCATTTTGGCGATGTGGCTGGCGACGAAGAGATTCAGCCCGACCGGTGGATGGATCATGCCGATCTCCATGTTCACCGTCATGATCACACCGAGGTGAATCGGGTCTATGCCCATGGTCTTCGCGATCGGTACCAGCAGCGGAGCCAGAATCAGGATGATCGAACTGGGCTCCATGAACTGGCCCGCCACCAGCAAGGCGACGTTAATTGCCATCAGAAACATCCAGGGCGACAGTTGCTGATCGACAACCCACTGCGACAGGACCTGCGGAATCTGCTCGGAAGTCAGCAGGAATGAGAACAGAATGGCATTGGTGATGATGTAGAGCAGCATCGCGCTTGTGTTCGCCGCCGATAGCAGGACCTTGGGCACTTCCCTGAGTTTGAGTCCCCGGTAGATGAAGACCGCCGCGATGAAGGCGTAGACCGCACTGACCGCGGCCGCCTCGGTCGGCGTGAAAATGCCGCCGTAGATGCCGCCCATGACGATCACCACGAGCATCAGCCCCCAGAACGCATCCTTGAAGGAATCCCAGATCTCGCGTCCCGAGGCTCGCGGCAGTGTCGGAAAATGCTTCTTGCGTGCGGTCACATACGTGACGAGCATCAGCAACGCCGCCAGAAGGATGCCGGGCACGATCCCGGCGATGAACAGTTTTCCGGCGGACTCCGATGTGCTGACCGCATAGATGATCATCACGATCGACGGCGGGATCAGGATGCCGAGCGAACCGGACGTGGTAATCACGCCGACCGAAAAGTGTTTCGGGTAACCATGCTTGATCATCGCCGGCAGCATGATCGAGCCGATCGCCACCACGGTGGCCGGACTGGAGCCCGAGATCGTGGCGAAGAACGTGCACGCCAGAATCGCGGCCATAGCCAGCCCGCCATGCATCCAGCCGACCAGCGCCAGTGCGAAACGGATGATGCGGCGAGCGATGCCGCCGTCTGTGAGAAAGCTGCCCGACAGCACGAAGAACGGCACCGCCATGATCGCGAAGCTCTCCAGCCCGGTGAACAGTCGTTGCGAGACGATGTCGACCGTGTCGATCGAAAACGAGGAAAACAGTGCAAGGAAAGTCAGCACCGTCATGCCGAGCGCGATCGAGATCGGCGTGCCGGTCAGCAGCAACACCAGGAGAATGACGAGGATCAAGGTGACGTTCATGCCGCACCTTCATCGGCCGTGCCGTGCGAATGCACAGGCAACTCACCGGACCGGAGGAAACGCACCATCACCTGCAGGAAGCGATAGCACATGAGCGACGAGCCGAGCGGGATGCACAGGTAGATCACCCACATCGGCCAGTCGAGGTCGGGCGAAATCTGTCCGGTGCCGTGGATGAACCAGACCCAGCGCACGCCCATGATCGCAATGGCTCCGGTGAAGAACGCGCCGAGCAACAACGCGATCGTCACCAGTACGCGCCGCAAGGCCGGCCGCACCGCGTTCACCAGTACGTCGACGCCGATATGGATGCCGGTACGCACGCCATAGGCGGCACCGAACTTCGCCATCCAGATGAAAAGATAGATGCACAGCTCCTGCGCCCAGGAGAAATTCAGGGAAGCGGCGTATTTCCACAGCCACGGCACCGCTGCGGATTGCCGGTGCAGCACGGCGGCGAAAATGACGAGCGTGGCCGCCGCCATGAAACCGGCGATCAGCCATTCCTCGATGTGATCGAGGATGCGGTTGAATGCCCGGATCAAAGTCTATTTCTTCCTGGTCTTGCGGGATTCGACTTCGGCGGCGATGCGATTGATCGCCTGCAGATTATCTTTGCCGACGACGCTTTCGAACTTGGCTTGTACCGGGAGCAGCGTTTCCTTCCAGGCCTTGCGCTCGGCTTCGGACAACACGTAGACCTCGGTCTTTCCGGACGCCTTCACGGCCGCAAGCGCGTCGTCGTTCTCCTTCTTGGCGATGTCGCGCTCATAGCGGGTGGCCTCGGCCATCGCCTTTTCCAGCTGACCGCGGATGTCGGCAGGCAGCGCTTCCCAGAACTTCCGGTTGGTGATCACCGCGTACACCAGGCAGCCGTGATCTGAAATCGTCAGATGCGATTGCACTTCATGCATTTTCTGGGTGTAGAGATTCGACAGCGGATTTTCCGTGCCATCGACCACTTTCTGCTGCAACGCCGAGTAAACCTCGGAGAAGGCCATCACCTGCGGCAGCGCGCCAAGTTCGCGCATGGTCGCTTCCAGCACCTTCGAGGACTGGATGCGCATCTTCAACCCGCGGAAATCTTCCGGCTTGCGCAGCGGCCGGTTGGCGGAGAATTGTTTGAAGCCGTTGTCCCAGTACGCCAGTCCCTTGAGCCCTTTCGGTTCGAGCTTGGCGAACAGATTCCTGCCGATGTCGCCGTCGGTGACGCGATCCACGGTCTCGGCATCGGGAATCAGGTAAGGCAAATCGAACAACTCGAATTCGCGCACGCCCAGCGGACCGAACTTCGACACCGAAGGCGCCAGCATCTGCACCGCACCGCGTTGCAGTGCCTCCATCTCTTCCCGATCCTTGTACAGTTGGCTGTTCGGATAGAGCTCGACCTTGACGCGCCCGCTGGTGTATTTCTCGGCGAACTGCTTGAATTTCTCCGCGGCCTTGCCCTTCGGCGTGTCGTTGGCCACGACGTGGCTGAACTTGATGATGATCGGCTCGTCTGCCTGCGCGGCGGTCATGCAGGCCAGCAACAAGAGTGCGAACAGGTTTTTTTTCATCGTCGTCTTTGGCGCCGTCATTTATCAGTGCGTAGCGGGCGCCGTCCTCCCTCGTTCGATTCTATCAGCCCGGTTCCCATTCCGGCGCAACGCCGGGCTCCGCTGCGGCGGCGCGAAACTCCGCTGCCACACCGATACCCGGCACCCAGGCGAGTTGTTCGCCGAAGAACACCAGCGGCATGCGGCTGCGCTCCCATGGCGGAATGGCATGCTCCTGCAGCAGACTCTTGAGTGCGCGCCGTGGCCTGTTTTCCCCCGGTTGCATGCGCTCGCCGCCGCTGCGGCCCCGGACCGTCGCCGCGCGTATGTCGAAATGGCGTTTGGCGATGCCTTCGCCGACCACCGCCCGCGATCGCAGCACACCCAGCCCATCCGGCAGAATCAACTCGTGATGGCCATCCCAGCGCGATTGCCAGTCCGCCGGCATGTCCGGGGAATTCTCGACGAGTTCCACGCGGTCGCGATAGCAGCGCAGGCCGGTGTCACCGAACGTAACCTGGAGCTCCGCATCGCGGCCGGCTTCGCGGCACTGTCTCAGTGCTTCCTCCAGCCTGGTGCGCGGCGGCATCTGCAATCCGCCGTCCGAGAAAAGCTGGCGCAGCAGATTCAGTGCGCGCGCATCGGACAACTGCCGCAGCCGTTCCGCCGATATCGCGCTGCGATCGAGTGATTGCGCATCGATTCGCGCCAGTTCCTCCGCGAGCAAAACATGATCGGCGAGATTGCGCGCGGTTCGCGCCAGCGTTTCGCGATAGGCCGGGAAGCGCTCGTCCAATCGCACCAGAAGCTCGTTGCGCAGGTAGTTACGGTCGTAGCGCATATCGGTGTTGCTGTCGTCCTCCACCCATTCCAGACGCCTCGATTTTGCGTAAGCCACGATCTGACTACGGCGAACTTCCAGCAACGGGCGCAGGATGAGCGGCGCGCCTGCCTTGCCGTTCGCCGCCGATTCCTGGCTCCTGATGACCGGCATGCCGGCCAATCCCTTCGGTCCGGCGCCGCGCAACAATTGCAGCAGGAAGGTCTCCGCCTGATCGTCGAGATGATGCGCGAGCGCGACGTAATCGGCATCGATCAAAGCGTAGGCGCGGTAACGCAACCGTCGCGCGGCGGCTTCGACGCCGGAACCGTCGGGCGTGACCTGTACGCGCTGCACCGTCAACGGAATTCCGCGGCGCTGGCAAAGCGAACGGCAGAATGTCTCCCATTCGTCGGCATGCGCGCTGATCTGATGATTCACATGAATCGCCGACAGCGACAATTCCCGCGAGGTACGCAGTTCATGGAGAAGGTCGAGCAGCGCCATCGAATCCACGCCGCCGCTCAGCGCGATCGCAACACGTTTGCCGCGCAGGGCGTATGCGTCCAGCGTGGCGTTCACGATTCCCGCGAGTTCGTCGGTCATGGTCATTGCCAGTCAGCGTGCCAAAACAAGATACCCCGCTCGCGCGGGGTATCCGGATAAATCGGCGGAACGGCGAAACAGCTCAGCGAACCGCCGCTTCCTTGAACTTGCCGTAAGCCATCAAACGCTCGAAGCGTGCTTCCACCAGATCGTTGATCGGCTTTTCCTGAGCTTCCGAGAGCGCCTCCTGCAGCGCCTTGCGCAAGGTCTGCATGATCGCCGTCGGATCGCGATGGGCGCCGCCCGGCGGTTCGGCCACCACGCGGTCAACCAGCCCCAGCGTCTTGAGCCGGTTGGCCGTGATGCCCAGGGTTTCGGCCGCATCCGGCGCCTTGTCGGCGCTCTTCCACAGGATCGACGCGCACCCTTCGGGCGAAATCACCGAGTAGATCGAATACTGCAGCATCAGCGTGACATCGCCTACGGCAATCGCCAACGCACCTCCCGATCCACCTTCACCGATGACCGTGACCACGATCGGCACGCGCAATTCCGACATCGCGTACAGGTTGCGTCCGATCGCTTCCGATTGCCCGCGCTCCTCCGCGCCGACTCCGGGATAAGCACCCGGCGTGTCGACGAACGTCATCACTGGCACGCCGAATTTCTCGGCGAGCTTCATCAGTCGCAGCGCCTTGCGATAGCCTTCCGGCTTCGGCATGCCGAAATTGCGATAGAGCTTGTCCTTGGTATCGCGCCCTTTCTGGTGGCCGATCGCCATCACCGTCTGGCTGCCGAAGCGTACCAGCCCGCCGACGATCGACGGATCCTCCGCGAATGAGCGGTCGCCCTGCAACTCCTCGAAATCGGTGAACAGATTCTGGAAGTAGTCCAGAGAATACGGCCGCTGCGGATGGCGCGCCACCTGCGAGATCTGCCACGCCGAAAGTTTCGCGTAGATATCCCGGGTCAGCGTGCTGCTCTTCTTCTGCAGGCGCGAAATCTCCTCGGAGATGTCGACCGCGGAATCGTCCTGCACATAACGCAGTTCTTCGATCTTCGCCTCGAGCTCGGCGATCGGCTGCTCGAAATCAAGAAACGTCGTCTTCATGAAGCCGTATTGTAACGACAGTTCGGCAAATGCGTCTCCGGGACCCGGCTACTTGCCGTACTGGGACACCAGATAATCGACGATTTTCTGAACGTCCGCCTCGGCAATGGGAGCGCCCATCGCCTTGATCATCTTGTTCACGGAGGCTTCCCAACCTTTGCGGTCGAGGAACGGCGAGTTCATCTGGATATAGTCGAGGCTGTGGCACATCGTGCAATTGGCCTCGACCAGTTGCTTTCCAGGGCCGTCCTTCAAATGAAAGTCGCTTTCCCCGGCAGATGCCGGGAGTACCGAGAGGAGAGCGAAAACCAGCAGTGTTCTCATGGGGTCTCCTAAGTCGCTTCGATCTCGACGCGCTGGACCACATTGTTATGGTAGCCGGCGGGATTGAAAATAAGCTCGAAAGTCTGCGTTGCACCGGCGCGATTGGTCGCCCTCGCCAGCACCGCATGCCGGCCCGGCCGCGCCGGCGTAAAACGGTGCGACCATTGGCGCCATGCAAAACGGCCGAGATCCGCACCCAGTTGCGCCGTTTGCCAGATTTTCCCTTCGTCCTCCGACACCTCGACGGTAACGATGCCGTAACCGCCGTCCCAGGCGACGCCGGCAACTGTGACAGCTTCGCCTAGCCGGGCTTTTTTACCGCTATCCGGGCTGGTGATGAGCGAGTTGACCACCATCTCGGTGATCGGCGTATTGGCCTCGGTCTCCTGGCTGATGAAACGATCGACGATCGGGAATTTGCCTTTTGGAATCCGGTAGGCGGGATTCATCCAGAAACCCTTGAAGGGTTGCGATACCGCGCCAATCGACGTCACGTGCTTCATCCAGTAAGTGGCGGTCCAGCCGGGCACAACGATGCGTGCCGGAAAGCCGTTCCAATGCGGCAGCTTTTCGCCGTTCATCGCGAACGCCACCAGCGTGTTCTCGTCCATTGCCTTCCAGACCGGAAGGCTCTTGACGAAGTTGGGCGTCTTGTCGAGCACCGCGCCATCCGCGCCCTGCAGCACGATTTCGACTGCGTCTTTTTTCAGCCCTGCCTTGTTGAGCAGATCGCGCAGGCGCACGCCGCGCCATTTCGCGTTGCCGATTGCACCGTGCCCCCATTGCACGCCTGGCACATGCGGCTGCGACAAGCCGCGCCGGTTGCCCGAACACATGCACACTGCGGCCACTTCGACCGTCTCGAAGCCGCGCGTCAGATTCTCGTAGGTCAGCTCAAGAGGCTTTTCGAGGGATTCCCCAGCAATGGCCAACTTCCACTGCGCGGCATCGATCTCAGGAATACCGGCCAGGTGGTAGCGCACGAAAAATGCATTGTTCGGCGTGAATGCTTCGTTGAAATAGCTGACGGGGGTTTCGAAATTCGGCGGACGGAAGGACTTTTTGATCAACGGCAGCTTGCCAGGCAGGCTACCCAATTGCGCGGACTCGAGCGTGCCGGAGGGCAACGAGGCCGGTCCGAAGTCGTTTGCTGCATTGGCGAATTCGACCCAGCGCGCCCCACCGGCAAGCAGCAGGCCGCCCGCGGAGACCTTCAAAAAATCCCGTCTGGTTCTCATTTCTCCTCCTGCTCCGTTCCCGCCATTGTCAGAACAGCACGCCGCTCTGCCCGCGAGGATCGCTGGCGGATTCGATCCGCCCTGTTTTCCTGTCGAGGAACACTGCCTGCATGTTACCCCACTTGCGCCGGCCGACTTCCACGGCGTGTCCTCTGGATTTCATCGCGTCGATCCATTCGTCCGGGAAACTGCCCGGCTCGATTTCGATGCGGTCGGGCAAATACTGGTGATGGTAGCGCGGCACAGCCAGCAAACGCGCGAGATCGGCTTGCGGTTGATCCACGTAATCGAGAATGCCTTCCAGGACCATCGAGATGATGCGCGATCCGCCGGGGGTGCCCAGCACGAGTACGCCGCGGTCGTCCTCGACAAAGGTCGGCGACATGGACGACAGCGGCCGTTTGCCCGGCTCGATGGCGTTGGCTCGGCTACCGACCAGCTTGTACAGATTGGGCACACCCGGCACGAGAACGAAATCGTCCATATGATTGTTCAGCAGCACACCGGTGCCGCCGGCGACGAAACCGGATCCGAATGGCCCGTTCACCGACAGGGTCGCCGCGACCCGGTTGCCGTCCGCATCGATGATCGAGAAATGCGTGGTATCGCCGCCTTCGTCGGCTGCGCCGGCTTGTTCCGCAAGTTCGCCGCTCGGCGTCGCGCGCGCGGGATCGATAGACGCGCCGCGGCGTCGCGCGTACTCGCGCGATGCCAGTCTCGCTGCCGGCACGGGAAAGAAATCCGGGTCACCCATGTAGCGCGCACGATCATGATAGGCGCGGCGCATCGCCTCGACCGCGTAGTGCACGCGGTCGGTTGTCGACAGGCTCGCCATGTCCACCGATTCGAGGATGAACAGGCTCTGCGCCAGAACCAATCCGCCCGAAGAGGGCAACGGCGCAGTGGTAATCTTCGCGCCACGGTAAGTGAACTTGACCGGCGGCCGCTCGATCACGCGGTAGTTTTCCAGGTCGGACAATTCCCACAACCCGCCCGCCGATTTCACCGTCTGCGCCAGCTTGCGTGCGAAATCGCCATGATAGAAACCCTGACCGCCCTGGTCGGCGAGCATGCGCAGCGTGCGCGCCAGTTGCGGCTGGATCACGACGAACCCAGCCGCGACGGCCTTGCCGTCGTCGAGAAAACTTTTTGCGGCGTCGGCGTTGTTCTTCAACAGCGCTTCACGTAACGCGCTCGCCGAGGCATAGCGCGCGTCCGCCGGAAATCCCCGCTCCGCCAGCCGGATGGCCGGTGCCAGCGAACGCACCAGGGGCAATTTTCCGTAATGGCCGGCGACCCAGTCGAGCGCAGCGGGCTCGCCGGGAATGCCGGCGGCGGTCGGGCCTTCGAGCGACGCCTGCTGTTTCGCCTGTCCGTTCTCGTCGACGAAGAATTCGCGCGTGGCCCGCGTCGGCGCCGTTTCGCGGGCATCGACGAATACTTCGAATCCGTCGTCGGCCCGATGCAGCAGAAAAAATCCACCGCCGCCGATCCCCGATGCAAATGGTTCGACGACGGCCAGCGCGGCGGCAACCGCTACCGCGGCATCGAAAGCGTTGCCTCCCGATTTCAGGATTTCGCATCCGGCCTGGGTGGCGAGCGTGTGAGCCGACGCGATGCCGCATTGCTCTTCCGCCACGACCGTGCGCGCGGCACAGGCAATGAGTAGAACACAGCCAAGCAGAAGTCGCGTGACGTAAAGCTTGGACCCGGATTTCATTGCGGCATGGCAGGAAAAGTCAGCATTACGCCGTGTCACCCGGCAAATCCGGCGCCGGCTTCTTCACGCGGAACCATGCCGCATATAGAGCAGGCACGAACAACAGCGTGAGAATGGTCGCAGAGATCAACCCGCCCATGATGGCGACCGCCATCGGCCCCCAGAAATTGCTGCGCGACAACGGGATCATTGCCAGTACGGCGGCGAGCGCCGTCAATACGATCGGCCGGAAGCGCCGCACGGTCGCGTCGACGATCGCATTCCATTGCGGATGACCCGCCTTGATGTCCTGTTCGATCTGGTCCACCAGGATCACCGAGTTGCGCATGATCATGCCGAACAGCGCAATAACGCCCAGATTCGCGACAAAGCCGAACGGCACGTTCCACGTCAGCAGGATGAAGGCCACGCCGATCAGCCCGAGCGGCGAAGTCAGCAACACCATGATGGTCTTCTGGAAACTCTGCAGCTGGATCATCAGCAGCGTGAGCACCGTTATCAGCATCAGCGGCATCACGGCAATGATCGAATTTTCGCCCTTGGCGCTCTCTTCGATGGCGCCTGCCATCTCAATGCGGTAGTACTCGGGCAGCTTGGCGCGCAGCGCGTCGAGCTGCGGGTCGATCTGCTTGGATATCACCGGCGCCTGGACGTCGCCGCGGGTGTCGGCGCGTACCGTGACGGACGGCTGCCGGTTGCGGCGCCAGATGATGCCTTCTTCGAAGCCGTATTCTATTTTTGCGATCTGCGCCAGCGGAATCCATTTTCCGGACTGCGTCGGCACATTGATCTCGGATAGCTTGCCGGGGTCGAGCCGCTCGCCGGTTTCGGCGCGGGCCAGCACTTCGATCAGTTTGTCCTTCTCCCGGTACTGGGTGATGCTGTATCCGGTCAGGATTGAGTTGAGCACGGTCGACAGGCCTTGCGAACTCACGCCGATGACGCGCGCCTTGTTCTGGTCGATTTCAAGGCGGATGTTCTTGACCTGCTCATTCCAGTCGAGGTGCACGTTCTGGGCATTCGGATTGGCGCGCACGATGGATGCGACTTCGAACGCGATCCTGCGCACCGTCGGTATGTCGTTACCCACCACCCGGAACTGAACCGGATAACCCACGGGCGGACCATTCTCCAGCCGGTTCACGCGCCCGCGCAGCACCGTGAACTCGGTTTCCAGGATGCGATTTATTCTGTCGTATAACACTTCCCGCGCCTTGTTGTTCTTCGTGACGATCACGAATTGCGCGAAGTTCGGATGACCAAGTTGCTGGTCGAGCGGGAGATAGAAGCGCGGACTGCCGTTACCCACGTAGGCGACATAGTTCAGGACGTTCTCGTCACCCTTGAGTTTTTCCTCCATTCGCTTCACTTGCAACTCGGTAGCCTGGAACGAAGCGCCCTGCGGCAACCACAGATCCACGATCAGTTCGGGACGGTTCGACGAGGGAAAGAACTGGTTCTGCACGAAGCGAAAACCGAAGATCGACAATGCAAATACCGCGACCGTGATGAGGATGACGGTCTTGCGATAATTCACGCACCAGTCCACCAGTCCCCGGAAGCGCCGGTAGAACGGGCTGTCGTAAACGTCGCCGTGATGGGGAGCCGTCGGCGCCGGGATCAAGCGTGGAATCCACCGATGCAGTGGCGCATGCAGGAAACGCTGGAACAGGGAGGGCGGCGGCGCATGGTGCGTGAGATCGGGCAGCAGCTTGTAACCGAGATAAGGCGTGAACAGGACCGCCACCACCCATGACACCATCAAGGCGATGGTCACCACCGCGAAAATGGAAAAGGTGTATTCGCCCGCGGACGACTTGGCAAATCCAACCGGGGTGAACGCGGCGGCGGTGATCAGGGTCCCGGTCAGCATCGGGAATGCAGTCGAGGTGTAGGCGAATCCAGCGGCCTTCGCCCGCTCCATGCCTTGCTCCATCTTGGTTGCCATCATTTCCACCGAGATAATGGCATCGTCCACCAGCAGACCGAGCGAGATGATCAGCGCGCCCAGTGAAATCCGCTGCAGGTCGATGCCGTACAGCTTCATCATCAGGAAGGTAACGGCCAATACCAGCGGAATGGATAGGGCGACGACCAGGCCGGTGCGGAAGCCGAGGCTGAAGAAACTGACTGCGAGCACGATCACAACGGCCTCAAGCAGCGTCCTCATGAATTCGTCGACGGACCGCTTCACGACCTCGGGCTGGTTTGAATACTGGTGCACCTCGATGCCGACCGGCAGGTCCCGCTTGATGCGCGCAAAGGACTTTTCCAGGTCTTGGCCGAGCTGCAGGATATCGCCGCCCTTGGCCATCGACACCGCCAGCGCGATCGCCTCCTGACCCATGTAACGCACTTTCTGCGAGGGCGGATCGACGTAACCGCGATAGACGTGGGCGATATCGCCGAGCCGGAACAAACGCCCGTTCGCCTGGATGCCGATCTCGCGGATGCTCTCGACCGAATCGAAGCTGCCGGAAATGCGCAGGAAGATCCGGTCCGAATGGGTATCGATCGAACCGGCCGGCGTCATCGCGTTTTGTTCGCGCAAGACATTGAAAATGGACAGCGGGTCGATACCGAGGGTGGCCAGTTTGCGATGAGACATCTCGACGTAGATTTTCTGATCCTGGTCGCCGACGACCTCGGCCTTGGCCACGGCCGGTACGCGCAGGATTTCCTTGCGCACGTCCTCGACATAATCGTTCAGCTCGGCGTAGGTATAGCCGTCGCCGGTAAAGGCATAGATGTTCCCGAACACATCTCCGAATTCGTCGTTGAAAAACGGGCCCAGCGTGCCTACCGGCAGCGTGAAGCGAATGTCGCCGATTTTTTTCCTGACCTGGTACCACACCCCGGCGACTTCCTTCGGCGGCGTCGAATCCTTGAGCGTCACGAAAATCGTGGCTTCGCCGGATTTGGTAAAGGAACGCACATTGTCAAGATACGGCGTCTCCTGCAGCTTCTTCTCCAGCCGCTCGGTGACCTGCTGTTCCATCTCCGCTGGCGAGGCGCCCGGCCAGATCGCCCTGATCACCATGACCTTGAACGTGAACTCGGGGTCTTCCGCCTGACCGAGCCTGAAATAGGAGAACAATCCCGCTGCGAACAGCGCAAGCATAAAAAAAAGCACCAGCGCCTGGTGCTCCAATGCCCACTCGGACAGGTTGAAGTTCTTCACTTCACCGCCTCTTTTACCGGCTCCTCGTGCACGCGGACCTTCTCGCCGACAAACAGCTTGTGCACTCCGGCGCGCACGACCATATCGCCTGGATTCAGGCCGGACAGCACGGCCACCTTGTCTTCCACATACTCGCCGACTTCGACCGGCACCAGCTTCACCTGGCTGCTTGCCTTGTCGACCACCCAGACCGCGGCATGTCCGTTATCCTGAAACAAGGCCGTGGCGGGCAGCATGACCGCGACAGTGCGCTGAACGCCCCTGAGGTAGACGTTGGCGGTCATGCCGAGCTTCATCGCCGGATCGGCATCGAGCACGCTGATCTTGGCGGCATAGGTGCGCGTTACCGGATCGGCGGAAGGACTGACCTCCCGGGCCTTGCCTTTGTAAATCTTCGCTGGATCCGCCCACAGCGAAATGGCGATTTCCTTGGAGGCGCTCAATTCGGACAATCGATTTTCGGGAATGCTGATGGCAACTTCCCGATCGTCGGTGCGCGCCAGCTTCATGACCGTCTGGCCTGCGGCAACCACCTGGCCGACCTCGATCAGGATTGCTGTGACTACGCCGGCGTGATCGGCGGCGAGTTCCGTATAACCGGTCTGATTCTTGGTGACTGCCAGTTGCGCCTGCGCCTGCTCCAACCTGGCCTTGGCCACGTTGTATGCGTTTTGCCGCCGGTCGAACTCCGCCTTGCTGATGAATTCCTTCTTGTACAGATCGGTATAGCGTTCGAGCTCGGCCTTGCTCTGCTCGTACTCGGATCTCGCCGCCGCCAGTTGCGATTGCGCACTACGCGCATTCAGCTGCTGGTCTTCCGGATCGAGCCGCGCCAGCACATCGCCTTTTTTTACGAGGCCGCCGACTTCCACGTTGCGCGCCACGATCTTGCCGGCCACGCGAAAGCTCACGTTGGTCTCGTAGCGGGGGCGTACTTCTCCCGAGTAACCGACATCGCTGTTGGTGCTGCCGATGGTCACGCGCACGACATTGACCAGCCGCGCCTCCGGAGTCGCCTGCGGCTTGTCGCTGCAGCCGGCGCAGACCGTTGCCAGCAACAGAAAGCACAGAAACGCAACCGGAGATGACATGGGACCGTCCTGGTTCATCTTCCCGCCTGAAGAAGGACAAATTCGATAGTCATATCCGGAATGACGACCATCACAGATTTACCGTAATCGACTCGCCAGGCTTGAGCAACACGGCTTGCTTCGGGTCCGGGCGCGCTTCGACCCGGTAGTGCAATTCCGGAAAGTCGCCGACGGAAGATTCCGCCGTGGCAAAGGGTGAAATATAGGTAATCGCCGCCTGTACGGGCTTGTCGCATTGCGCACAGACGAGTGTCACGCCGCGACCATTCTGCAAATGCGCAGCCACGGCCAGCGGCACTTCGAAACTTACCTTGATCTTGTCGACCGGGAGGATGGACAGGACCGGCGCGCCGGCGGGCACCCAATCCCCCTTGGCGTAGAGCGTTTCGGTGATCACGCCGCTGACCGGCGCACTAGCCGACTTCAGCATGAGCTTCCATTCGGCCTGCGCAACTTCGGCTTTCAGGGTTTCGATCTCGTCCGTTCCTGTGGCAGTTCGTTTTCCACCGGCGTGCTCGATCTGGTCAAGGCGTTTCGCCGCGTCCGCGTGTGCGGAGATTTCGCCCGCCTCGGCCTGAGAGAACAATTTCGTTCCTTCGGTAACCGTAGCGCCGCGTTTGACGTCGAGCGACGATAGATTGCCCGCCACCGGCGCCGCCAGCCTGACGACCTCACCCTCCGTCACGCCGCGAAAGGATCTCAACTCCTCCCGTGTGCAGCCGGCTGCCACCACTATCAGCAGTACGGCGATCAGGCGCCGCACCATGGAAAGAGACGGCGACTGTCTCACTGCGCGTCGTCCTTGAGGAGGAGGTTGACGTCGGCCAGGTCGGCTTCGGCGAGCTTGCCCACCGCCGCCTTGAGCTTCAACTGGTTCACGATCGTGTTATACAGCGCCTGCGCCAGGTTGCGCTGCGCCTCCGCCAGTT